>JANTFU010000298.1 GCA_024763295.1 Anaerolineales bacterium | reverse complement strand
CTAACGCCAACCCTCAATTGCGTACCATTAATATGATAAGGAGCCGATACTTGGCGAACGATTTTTTGGGCAATCGCACAAACTTGTTCTTTTTGCTCAATATTGCGCAAGACAATGCCAAATTCATCTCCACCAATGCGCGCAACCAAATCGCCCTCGCGTATATTGCTTTGGAGTCTCTTGGCAAAAGCCCTCAATAAAAGATCACCCATTGCATGACCATGCTGGTCGTTGATTTTTTTGAAGCCATCCAAATCCATAAAAAAAAGTGCAAAGTAGCTTTTATTTTCTTGCGCCGTTTCCAGCAAATCCATCAGAAAACGGTCAAAATGCGAGCGATTGGAGAGTTGCGTTAGATGGTCGTACCATGCCAGCCGCTGCAACTCAGCTTCATGCTTTTTTTCCTGCGAAATATCACGAATCAGACAAATATAACAGTCTGTTTCATCGCGTAGCGAATCAACTGTGTTGACAAGTACCTTGCAGGGATAGGGCGTGCCGTCTTTTTTATACGCGATAATCTCCCCCCGCCAACTCTTCTCTTTTTCCAACGCAGCCCTTATTTGCGGAGAAATCTTTACAGCATATTTTTCACGCAGAAAAAGTTCTTTCGCATCCATACCCAAAAGCTCTTTTGCGTCGTATCCGCTCATTTCTAAAAAGGCAGGGTTGCTCATCATAATTTTTCGATTAACATCCAGCACCAATAAACCGTCTTTAGCATACTCGAAAATTTTGGCGCTCAAACGCCGAAATTCCTGCGCTTCAATATCAGCGGTGATATTTCTAAAAATTCCGCGTGTACGGTCTGCGCCTTCCTTTGTGCAGCCTACGTTACTGCTGCCGCGCACATAAATCTTGCTACCGTCTTTAGCGACAAAGACGCTTTCAATTTCGCCAATCTGCTCGCCACGAAAAATCCGTTCAAAAAGCTGCATACATGCGTCAGCTTTTTCGGGCAACAAAATATCGACGAGCTTCAAGTGCTTAATTTCTTCCGGTGAATATTGCAAAGCATCACGCCAGGCTTGATTGACATATAAAAAACGCTGGTCACGAGAAACGATTTGCACCAAATCATCAATATGATTTAAGTAGTCTTCCAACTGGGCATGGCTTTCACGCAAGCGAGCGTTCGCAATCGCAATCGCCAGCCCGGCAAATCCCCCAAAAAGCACCGGGATCACAAAGGCTTTGGGCGCAAATGAAACCTCCGTGATGCCAAGCAACCTTTTCTGAAAAAACGAAAAAAAGCTCAGCAACAACGCGCCGGCAGAGAAAGAAATAAAATACCGAATAGCTTTTTCAGAAATCACAGGGAAACCGCCCAAATAAACTGCTTGCTAAGAAAGGATACTAAAGCTATTATAGCCAAAATTCTCCGTAAATTTTAGGATGAAAATGATTTTATGACGAAACACAACAAATTTGGGGCAGTTTTTACAATAGCCTGTGTGAGCTTGCTTCTTTTTCTGTTACTCTTTTTGCCAACAGATGGAACTGCCGCATCCGCTCCTGACCCGCAGCCTGCTACCGATGCTTATACTTTGATTGCCGAAGTGAACGCGCTGCGCACCACCAACGGACTTGCGCCTTATGCCATTAACGCCACCCTGATGGCGATTGCTCAAGCCCATTCCGACTATCAGGCAGCGACGGGCACGGTAACCCATTACAGCGCCGACGGCTCACGTCCCTATCAGCGCGCATTAGCGGCAGGCTATCCCGTGGGCGGCAACTTGTCTTTAGGTGGCTTTTTCTCGGAAAATATTGTAGCCGGTCCCGGCATGACGCCCGCCCAAGCTGTCCAAATTTGGCAGGGTGATGCGCCCCACTTGAACACAATGCTTTCTTCCCATCTGACAGAAGTCGGCGCGGGCGTCACGGATGTGAATGGCTACCTCTACTACACGCTAGATGCTTCCCAGCCGTCGGGAACAACCATTTCGTACACGCAAGACCCTAATGTGACGCCCGATGGCACAGAAACCGGCACAGGCGCGCTGCCCACCCTCGATTGGATCATGCCTGTGATTACAAGCACGCCCAACCCCGATGGACGGGTTGTTCACGAGGTGCAGGTGGGACAAAGTTTATGGGGGATTGCCGATATTTACGGCACGACGGTACAGGAGATTCGTACTTTGAACGGCATGAGTACCGAGGAGTTGGTTTATCCCGGCGAGTTGCTGCTCATCCGTAGCGAGCCGACACCGATCCCGTCCACGCCAACGTTGGCAGCGACGAATACTTTGCTGCCCCCAACGCCATTTTTAACGGCAACCAGTTTCCCCACAAGCGTTCCGGCGCAGCCATCCGCAACACCGACCGAACAGGTCAACGCCGCGGCACCGATCAACGTCGATTCGAGCCTGTGGACGGTCATCACCATTATTGTGGTGGCATTGTTTATGGCAGGCTTGGTGACTTGGTTAAGTGGGCGCGGGCAGGATTAATTAACCGTTGATGTAGTTGACCAATTGGTCGATGAGAATTTGTTGCTCCTCGATGAGCGCATAAACGAGGTCCCCGATGGAGACGATGCCGACCAGCTCTTCGCTGTCGAGAACGGGCAAGTGGCGAATATGCTTTTCGGTCATCAATGCGAGAGCATCTTCAACGCTTTCTTCGGGCTTGACGTAAATCACACGCGAAACCATGATGGCGCTGACGAGGGTTTTGTACGAGGAAAGTCCGCGGATGACACATTTGCGGGCGTAGTCACGCTCTGAAAAAATGCCTGCAAGTTTGCTGCCGTCCATGACGACCAACGCGCCGATATTTCTTTCTGCCATGCGCTCCAACGCGGTATAGACGCTTTCGTCTGCGCCAATCGTCCACACATTCCCGCCTTTTTTCTTGAGTAATTGTGCGATTGTTTTCACTTTTGCCTCCAGATTTTTCAAGAAAGTTTCTCAATGATTTAGTATAGCATGACATCTTTAGAGAAATATGAGCTAAAAGGTAAGATTTGTTTTTAGGTTTGGGCAAGAGAAGATGTTGCAGCGGGACGATTTTAAAAGAAAAACGCCGAGTTTGATTGGAAAACTCGGCGTTTTTTGCCAATAGGTTTTTACTTTTGGTGCACGTCAGCAGCGATAAAGGATAATCCGCGCTCGGTGAGTTGCCAGGCGGTTTTGTTAAGCGCTTCAAATTTATCCATAAAATTGATTTCGAGAGCATTCCAATCGCCGCTTTCGATGATTTCGTCTTTAGCGCGGAAGTATTCGAGGATATCGG
>JANTFU010000297.1 GCA_024763295.1 Anaerolineales bacterium | reverse complement strand
CGCAAACGGATTGATCACCTTTTGCAAGCCTGCGCCGATTTGCCCGCAGTCTTGCAGCCCCATCTGCTCATTGTTGGGGATGGTCCCGAACGGGAACGCTTAGAGGCTTTGGGACGCGAAATTTACCCACCCAGCCAATTTACGGGCGCCAAGCACGGGGCAGAACTCCGTTCACTTTGGGCGCGCGCCGATCTTTTTGTCCTCCCCGGCACGGGCGGATTAGCGATTCAGGAAGCGATGGCGCACGGGCTGCCCGTTATCGTTGCGAAAGGGGATGGGACGCAGGACGATTTGGTGCGTGCCGAAAACGGCTGGCAAATTCCCGACGATGATTTGGACGCACTCAAAGAGACGCTGGCGCTCGCGCTGAGTGATTTGCCCCGTTTGCGCGAGATGGGCGCGGCGTCGCATCGCATTGTGCGCGATGAAGTCAATATTGAAAAAATGGTGGATGTTTTTGTGCGGGCGTTGCAATCGGTGAGTTGAGCGTTCTTACTCGCTCAGCAGAAAATCGCCGTCATTTAAAACCCCGTCCAAGATTGTTTTGATGGCAGGCGAATGTTCAGGCGAGAGTTTTTCTAACTCAAAATTTTTCAACAGACCATGTGAGGTGCGGATGCCCGTCTCAAGATATTCACCAAAGGGCAGCGACGAGAAATAAAGCTGGTAATACAGAAATCGGCGCGCGTTGCGTTTGAACGCGGCGGGGACATCAATGCTTTCCGCGCTTAAAAATTCTTCGAGTTTTGCAAGATAGGCAGCCACGTTTTTGGGGAAGAAAACAGTCGGATATTGCGTAAAACGTGCCTTGCCCGCACATAGCACAGGCTTGCCCATGATGCTGGCTTCCATGCCGATGGTCGAGTTGTAGATCATCGTAAACTTTGCGCGTTGAATTAGCTCGTAGGAACTCAACGTCTCTTGTGGCGGCACAAAAATCACATTCTCATCTTTGAAAACATCGTGCTCGGCAACCCAATTTGCCACCGTCTCTTGGCTGGCTTTGCGCACGCGCATCTCGTCGGGGTGGGCGCGGATGACGAAGAGCGTTTCGCGGTGCGCCCGAATGACGTTTAGCACAGCATCGAGCCACGCAAACATATCTTCAAAAACGGTATTGGCGTGCGGTTGGCTGGTATCAAAAATGACGTTGGTAAAGATCGGCACGATCTGTTTGAACTGGGCAGCCTTCGCCAGAAATTCCTCGTCCAAGCCTTTCATATCAGACCAGAATTTCATGCCTGCCATCGTGAAATCGCCCCGAAAACGTTTCGAGAGATAGTCATCCAGACGGGCATTTTGTTCGTCGTTCAATTCAAAATCGTTGGGGATATGGAGCGGATAGGCGGTCGCTTCGCCGTCGGTGAAGAAGGCGGTTTTGGGACGTAGCCCGACTTCGTGCGTAATTGCTCGGACGCCGTGCTTGGTCGCCACAAATTTAGCGGTTGCCTCGGGATACATCTGTCCGTTAAAGACAATCATGGCTCGGGGCTGTGTCCGTGTAAGCAGCGTTTCAAACTCCTGCGCAATATTCCACGCCGAGCGGATGTATTCGCGCAGCAAGTAGCGGGTTGGCTCATCATCGTCGAGATGATGTTTGCGCAGAATCCAACGTAGCCCCGGCAGACAGAGTTGCCCTAGCGGTATCCCGCCAAATTCGAAATCCATTAATTCGGGGAGTGTCAAGCCGACGAGGGCGCGATCCAGTTCCGCATCCGCTTGAAAAGCGAACCAATTTACATCCGCACCCGTATAAAGCGTTTTTGACTGATAGATACAAGAGGCACAAGGCGGCTTTTGCTCAACATCGTCCCGATGGGTGCCGAGTACGCAGTGGGTCATCCCGCTTTTGCAGGCAAAATATTCGACGGGGATGCCCTGCAAGCGGAACGCCCACGAGGTGAGCAGGTGAAAGGCGCTGTTCCACGAGAGGTCGTCGATGCCGGAGGAGGCTTTGAAGAAGATGACGGGCGCACCCTTAGCAGCAGGAACGGCTTTGGCAACGCGGCGCGCCATTTTCCAAATTTGCAAGTTGTTGAGATGGCGCGTAAGACGGCGTTGGAGTTTTTGCTTGTAGAATTCTGAAATAGGATTGCTCATAGGAAGGAATTTTACTCTATTTAAACGCAATGCCGCCGTCTGGAGTGGACGGCGGCTTTCGCCAAAGGAGGAGACGTGAGGAGCATCTGTTCCTAGATGTGTTTGTGTCTCCATTCGTATAATACTCGTTTGCTCTAAAATTCACAAAGTCTAATGTAACAGGTCGATAGTGACTTTGTTCACAAAGAAAACAGGCACAAAAAAAACCGCCAAATTTTTGGCGGTTTTGAAGGTCGGGGCGCCCGGATTCGAACCGGGGACCCCCGCGTCCCAAACGCGGTGCGCTGACCGGACTGCGCTACGCCCCGAGCGGGAAGAGTATAATGCCATGCATGGTTAAACGTCAAGAAAACATCATCATTGGATTGCTCGTAACGCTCGTAATTTTGGCTGGTTGCGCGTCACCTGCCGCTGTGCCCAGCCCGACAGCAGTCCCGCCAACACCCATCCCAAGCGCAACGCCGACCAAGGCGCTTGTTGTGGCGCAATCCAGCCCAACGCCGGCAGCATGTTTGGATGAAGCCGAACAAGTTGAAAAAGGAACGTTCACATCCGACTTTTTGCCGGAGTATTACATCTACTTCCCCAAGTGCTATTTTGTGGATGAAGCCACTCGTTATCCTGTGCTCTACCTTCTACATGGACAGACTTACACCGCCGAGCAGTGGCTCGATTTGGGCGTTGCTGAGCACGCCGCTGCACTGATGGATGCGGGCGAGATTCCCCCGTTTTTAATTGTGATGCCGCTCGACCGCCTGTCATGGGATTTGGTCGAAAACGATCCCTTTGGTGAAGTCTTTATTGATGAATTTCTCGACTATATCGACGCCCAGTATCGTACGCTGCCTGAGCGCGAGTTCCGTGCGTTGGGTGGGTTGTCACGCGGGGCGGGTTGGACGATTCGTGAAGGGTTGCAAAATTGGGAAAAGTTTGGTGCGCTCGGCATCCACTCTCCGGCTATTTTTTACGGCGATGCCACTAAGCTTGACGATTGGTTGCATGCTATTCCGGATGAGGAGATGCCGCAACTCTTTTTCGACATTGGTGATCGCGATAAAGGCTTGGCAGACGCCCTCCGTTTTGCAGACTTGCTGGCAGAAATGGGCGTTGTACATGAATGGCATCTTTACACCGGCTGGCACGATGATGTCTACTGGCAG
>JANTFU010000296.1 GCA_024763295.1 Anaerolineales bacterium | reverse complement strand
TAGCTATGGCATCTACCCCGGCACCGTCGAAGTAGATGGCAAAGACCTGGTTGTTGACGGGAAGAAAATTGAGATTTTCGCTGAACGCGATCCCGGAAACCTGCCCTGGGCAGACCTCGGCGTGGACATCGTGATTGAGTCCACTGGCGTTTTCCGTGATGCCAGCAAAAACCCCGGTCCGCAAACCCACATCGAAAAAGGCGGCGCAAAGAAAGTGCTGATTTCCGCTCCCGCCAAAAATGAAGATGTGACCGTTGTCCTCGGCGTGAACGAAGGCGACTACGATCCGGCGAAACACAATATCGTCTCAAACGCATCCTGCACCACCAACTGTCTTGCGCCTGCCGCCAAAGTTGTGCAAGACAACTTCGGGATCGTAAAAGGTCTGATGACCACCATCCACTCGTACACCAACGATCAGCGCATCCTTGATTTGGCACACAAAGACCCGCGCCGCTCCCGCGCTGCTGCGATGAATATCATCCCGACCACCACCGGCGCGGCGAAGGCGGTTGCGCTCGTCATCCCCGAACTGAAGGGGAAATTTGACGGCTATGCTTTGCGCGTCCCGACCCCGACCGTTTCGATTGTCGATTTTGTGGTTGAAACCGAAAAGACCGTCACCCTCGATGCCCTCAAAGCGGCTCTCAAAGAAGCTTCGGAAGGCTCGATGAAGGGTATCCTCGGCTACAGCACTGAACCGCTGGTTTCGATGGACTTCAAAGGCGACGCACGTTCTTCGATCATTGACGTGGATAGCATGATGGTGATGGGCGACAATATGGCGAAAGTCGTCACTTGGTACGATAACGAATGGGGCTACTCTTGCCGCACCGTTGACCTCGCTGTCTTGATGGCAGAAAAACTCTAAGCGATACAAGACACCGAGTATTTTCAAAATACTCGGTGTCTTTCTATGTGGAGTAACCCATGAACAAAAAAACACTCAAAGACATCGACGTCAAAGGCAAAAAAGTGCTCGTGCGCGTCGATTTCAATGTGCCTATTCAGGATGGCAAAGTAGCGGATGATACCCGTATTCGTGCCGCCTTGCCGACTCTCAAATATCTCTTGGATGAAGGCGCAGCCCTGATTCTCACATCCCATCTTGGACGCCCGAAAGGCGAAGCCAAACCTGAATTTTCGCTGGCTCCCGTTGCCGAATATCTCGGCAGTCTTGTAGATGCACCCGTTAAATTCGCCCCCGACTGCTTGGGTGACGTGGCAAAGAATGCCGCTGCCGAACTGAAAACCGGCGAAATCCTGCTGCTTGAAAACACCCGCTTCCACGCCGGCGAGACCAAAAATGATCCCGCCATGGCTGCCGAACTGGCATCTCTGGCAGATGTTTTCGTCAACGACGCTTTCGGTACCGCCCATCGTGCGCACGCCTCGAACGTCGGCGTTTCCGAAAAGCTGACCGCTGTGGCAGGCTTCTTGCTCGAAAAAGAACTCAAATACCTCGGCGAGCGCATTGCGAATGCCGAACGCCCCTTCGTGGCAATCATCGGTGGCGCAAAAGTCAGCGATAAGATCGGCGTGATCAACAACCTGCTTGAGAAAACCGATAAAGTCCTCATCGGCGGCGGGATGGCGAACACCTTCTTCAAAGCGCAAGGCTACGAGATGGCAGATTCGCTTGTCGAAGCCGAAGCCATCGACACGGCAAAAGACCTGCTCGCCAAAGCGGGGGATAAACTCCAACTCCCCGTCGATATGGTCGTCGCGGACGCCTTTGCTGGCGATGCCAATTTCAAAACCATCCCCGTCGGCAACGTGGATGCCGGTTGGCGCGTCCTCGACGTGGGCGAAGCGACCGTCAACGCCTACGCTGAGATCTTGAAGAGCGCCAAAACCGTTGTTTGGAACGGTCCGATGGGCGTCTTTGAATTCCCTGAATTTGCCAAAGGCACCTTCGGCGTCGCCAAAGCGGTCGCGGCTGCGGATGCGGTCTCCATCATTGGCGGCGGCGATTCGGTCTCGGCGATCAATAAATCCGGTCTTCAAGATCAGGTCAGCCACATCTCAACCGGTGGCGGCGCATCCCTCGAAATGCTCGAAGGCAAAGTTTTGCCCGGTTTGGCTGCGCTGGCAGACAAGTAAATTCCAAAGCCCAAAAACGGAACAGCAATCTATAGGTCACGCTTTAAGCGTGACCTACTTGTTTAAGCCTGTGAATCCGTTGAGATTTCGCTTCCTGAAAAGAAAAAAGTCCTTAAGATGGGCTATAATTTCCTTCGACTACTGAGACGACAAAATCAGTCAGATTATTCAAGGATAAACGTATGCCTTTTAATAACGGAGAAAACGTAGGACCCTATCGGGTCACGGAACAACTTGGGCGCGGCGGTATGGCGACCGTTTATAAAGCCTATCACGCCAACCTTGATCGCTATGTAGCACTCAAGGTCTTACACCCCGCCTTTCTTGAAGATCAAAATTTCCTCGCTCGCTTTCAGCGCGAAGCGCGTCTGGTGGCGAAACTCGAACATCCCAACATCGTCCCGATCTACGATTTTGCGGAGCATGACGGGCAGCCCTATCTCGTGATGAAGTATGTCGAGGGCGAAACCCTCAAAGCCCTCATTAATCGTGGACGTTTGAGCGTCGAACAAATTTGGGACGTGGTTGATGCGGTTGGTTCCGGTTTGGCGTATGCCCACAAGCAAGGTATTTTGCACCGCGATATCAAACCCTCCAACGTCATCGTCGCGGACGACGGGCAAATGTATCTCGCTGATTTTGGTTTGGCGCGGATTGCCGAAATGGGCGAATCGACCCTCTCCGGCGATATGATTATGGGCACGCCCCAATATATTTCGCCAGAGCAGGCAATGGGCGTCAAAGATCTCGACGCGCGCACCGATATCTACTCTTTTGCCGTCATTCTCTACGAAATGGTTGTCGGGCAAGTCCCTTTTAGTTCCGATACGCCCTTTTCGATTATCCACGACCATATTTACTCGCCGCTGCCGCTGCCGAAAACAGTCAATCCCTCCGTGCCGGAAGAAGTTGAGCGTGTGCTGCTGAAAGCGCTCGCCAAAGAGCGCGATGACCGCTACCAGAGCGTGCCTGAACTCGTGCAAGCCTTTAAGGGTGCCTGGGATGAAGCCGGTGTGGATATGGCAGAAGTAACGATGACGAAACCCATCACGGAAGTTGCCCCCAAAATAGCTGCCGCAGTCGCACCTGTCCCGATGCCTGCTACCGTTCCCCCAACGCAGGCACCCGCCCCAACGGATACCGCCGACCCAGCCGAAAC
>JANTFU010000295.1 GCA_024763295.1 Anaerolineales bacterium | reverse complement strand
AAAGACCTGGATTCTCCAGGCAGCCCAAGGTAGTGACGAGGCGTTTACATTTTTGGTCGAGACCTATCAGAAACCGGTCTTTAATTTGTGCTACCGGATGCTCGGTGATGCCGATGCGGCTGAAGATGCGGCGCAGGAATCATTTTTGCGCGCGTACAAGAATTTGCATCGCTATGACACCAAGCGCTCTTTTGCAACCTGGCTACTCTCCATCGCCGCGCATTACTGCATCGACAAGCTGCGGCGCAAAAAACTGCCCACCTTTTCCCTCCACGATGATGAAGGCACGCCGCGCGAATACATCCCGGATGGGCGCGCGATTCTGCCTGAAAAGGCAGCCATCTACAGCGACCAGCAGGCGCAGATTGAAGCCATGCTGAATGAATTAAGCGAAATCGACCGCGCGGCGATTGTGCTGCGTTATTGGCACGATGCCTCCGAAGTGGAGATCGCCGAAACCCTAAACCTGACAGTCAGTGCGGTTAAGAGCCGTCTGCATCGCGCTCGGCGCAAGCTGGGCGACCTGTGGGAAGAAGACCCGCAACCCTCTCAAAATATGGAAAGGATGCCTTATGGATCACCAGCATTTTGAAGAATATCTACTCAACGACACGCCCATTCCGCGTGAAGAACAGTCCGCTTTTGATGCGCACCTGAAAGTGTGTAGCTCTTGTGCCGCACTTGCCGAGGTCAACCGGTCATTGAAGCATGTGGTGATGGCGGCACCCGCTGCGGGATTTGCAACCCGATTTCAGGTCAGGCTCGCAGCGCAGCGCAAGGTTCAGAAACGGCGACACCTCTTCGGGTTGTTGATTCTGCTTTTGAGCGGGATCGCCGTTGGGGGCTGGTACGCGCTGCCTTTCATCCCAACGATTTTTCTATCCCCTGCCGACTTGTTGACCGCCTGGGCGCAAACGCTTTCAGCAACGATTTTGTTAATCGAGACGCTGCTGAACGCCGCGAATGTGATCGGGCGCGTGGCAGTGGGGTTTATTTCTCCCCAATTTTTCGCATTGGCGTTGGGGACATTGAGCCTTTTCATTTTTGGCTGGATGATTTCGCTGCAAAAGGCGAGTTTGCCGCAGACGATTTAGCGCGATAGGAGTACCCATGAAAAAAACACTCAAAATTCTCAGTTTATTGCTCGTGTTGAGCTTCTTGCTGCCGACCCAAGTTGTGGCGGCGCGCGGCTTGGACGATGGACCTGGTCCCGTTATATTTGGCGGTTCGTATACGGTCAAAAGCGGCGACACGGTTGATGGCGATGTGGTCGTCTTTGGCGGTGTGGTGCTGATCGAAGAAGGCGCCACCGTCAACGGCTCGGTGGTTGTTTTTGGCGGTACGTTGACGGTCAATGGCGTAGTGAATGGTGACGTGGTTTTGGTCGGCGGTGCGGGCGCACTTGGTGGAAAATCGGTCATTGATGGTAGCCTTTCGCTGGTTGGCGCGACGCTGGCGCGTGCCGATGGCGCACAAGTCAGCGGTGAAGTGACCTATAAAGATCCTGGCGATATGCGTGACGACCCCACTTTGCCCGACTTACCCGGCGTTCCTAATATCCCCGGTTTTGAAAAAGTCTCGCCTTTCGACAATATGAATCCGCTTTGGGTTGGCTTGAGCATTTTCGGACGCGCTCTGGCAATGGCGTTGCTCGCGCTGCTGGTTGGGCTTTTCCTCGAAGACCCGACTCGCCGCGTGGGTGAAAGCATCGCTGCCCAGCCTGCCATCGCCGGTGGATTGGGGTTCTTGACCATTATCCTTGCGCCTGCCATTCTGCTGATTTTGGCGATCACGCTCATCCTTGCGCCGGTTGCGCTGTTGGCGGTGCTGGTGCTGTTGGTTGCGCTGCTTTACGGCTGGATCGCGCTTGGCTTTGAAGTGGGGCTGCGTTTTACCAAAATGATCCACCAAGAATGGGCGCTGCCGCTAACCGCCGCCTTTGGCACTTGGCTGCTGACCATCATTTCGGCGTCGATCAATTTGATGCCTTGCGTGGGCTGGTTAGCCCCCTTCATCCTGACCACGCTCGCAATTGGCGGCGTCGTCATGTCCCGTTTTGGTCAGCGCGTTGCTCTACCGCCCGCGCCAGCGAGTGTCCCTGCCGCGCCTATGCCTGAACCATCCCCTGAAAGCGCTGAATAAAAAACGAGCCTTCGGAAGCGGTTCCGAAGGCTTTTTTGACTCTTCCTGGATGATTTTGCGAGGAGGGTGCTTTTCCGACGAAGCAATCTCATAACGACGAGACCGCTTCGTCGCAATGCGTGCTCCTCGCGGAATCATGCTTTATCTGTGTTGTAAAGCTCCTCCAACTGAATATATTCATACACGGGCGGGAAAAGATAATAGCGATACGGACGCCCCTCGCGCGCGCGCTGACGGATTTGACTGGATGAGATCTCTAACAGCGGCGCATCCACGAAACGCAGCTTGGATCTTAGGTTTGCTACCGCGTGGTCAACATCTGCCACGTCGATAGAATCACCCGGTCGCCGCATCACTCCAATTTCATCGCACGTCCGCACAAAGTCATCGGGACGATGCCAGGTCGTTAACTGGCGCAGCGAATCGCCGCCCATCAAAAAGATGACTTCCGCATCAGGATTACGCTGCTTAATGATCGTCACCGTATCCACCGAATAATGTGGTCCCTGCCGCTCGGCTTCCACGAGAGAGAGTTCAAAATTGGGATTGTCTCCAATCGCCAATTCCACCATGCGTTGACGATGCACGAGCGGCGTGATTTCCTGCGCTTGCTTATGCGGCGGATCGGGCGTCAGTACCCACAGCAAACGATCTAATTTGAGCTGCGAATGAATCTCACAGGAAAGAATGAGATGTCCCAAATGGGGCGGGTCGAACGTCCCGCCGAAAATGCCGATGCGTTCTGTTTTCATGCTAAAAGTATACCCGTGAAACCCGAAGCGGCACGGTTAATGCGAGTACAATTAGAAAAAACGGATGACGGTCTTTTAAAGCAAGGAATGAGAATTAAATAATACAAAGTTGTGCCAGTTCCTGAGCGGCAGGCGACAGTCGTTGAGCCTGAAGTCGAAGGACGGCGTTCCCTGAAGATCGCCCTTCGACTACGCACCTCTCTACCGTTCGGTGCTCCGCTTAGGGACTGCAAATTTGCACTTATCACTAAGTGGTGATTTTGCGATGAGAGGGGAGCGGTCAAAGTATGTTGATTAAATTAAGAACGTCACTACGATTTCGATACAGATGACGATAAAGCTGTCATCTTACTCAATCTCCGTTGAATT
>JANTFU010000294.1 GCA_024763295.1 Anaerolineales bacterium | reverse complement strand
AGGGTAGCCCCAAAGCCTGCCAAAGGCACTTTGTGCGTAACATCAGTTAAAAAACAAAAAGTCGGTCGCATTTTCGTGCGACCGACTTTTTGTGCTGAGTGAGTTGCGAAATTTACGCTTCACGTTTCAGCGCCTATTTCTCCTTCGGTTCGTAAGCGCCTTTTGTAACCAGCGTGCGTTTGCCGTCACCATCGTCTTCGTAGATTTCGTAAACCAAATCCATCGGTACGACTTGCGCCAACATCCCCTGTGCGGGACAGTAGCGCTCTGCGGAGAGTTGGATCGCGCGTACCAGCGCCGCTTCATCAATGCTGTGTCCAACGACTTCGTAGGTGATAACGGCTTTGGTGAACACTTTTGGGTGTGCATCGGCGCGGTCGGCGCTAACGCGCACTTCGTAAGCGGTAATCTCCTGACGTTTCTTGCGCATAATGGAAATCACGTCCATTGCCGTGCATCCAGCCAAACTGACAGCCATCAACTCCATTGGTTGGAAGCCGTCGTTTTCTCCGCCCACAGCCGGAACCGTGCCCAAAGGCACCGTAAAGCCTGTGTCAGCGCTACCGACAAAACTCATCCCATGATCCCAAGTTACTTTTGCGTCCATTTTTTATCCTTTCTAAAGGAAATCAATCAACTGAAAATTTTACGTCACGGCGAGGCGTTCCTGCAAAGCAGTTTCCTTGATTGGGATGAAGGTCGCAGTTGCCTCGCGATGGCGTACTAAATTTTTTAATTGCCCTGAATTAAGGGCGTGACGTGTTTTTCGAGCATGGCGTTGCTTATTTGCCCCGTCCATGCCAAACGGACAACACCATCACGGTCGATGACGAAGGAGGCAGGTAGGCTGTATGAGTTGAACGCCATGCCTGCTTTTTGCTCTACATCTAGCCAGATGGGGTAAGTGAGACGGGCATTTTCGATAAAGGAAGCAACGGTGTCTTCGGGTTCGCCAAAGTCGATGCCGATAATGACAAAGCCTTCATCGGCGTGGTTTTCGTAGTAGCCTTGCAATACGGGCAATTCTGCTTTACAGGGCGGACACCAAGTTGCCCACAGATTGACAAGGATGATTTTTCCACGATAATCCGCGAGGCTTTCTTCCTGTCCGCTGGCTAAATTTGTGCGGCTGAGTTCCGGGGCATTATATTCCACCGGCACCGGTACCGATGAATATTCTTCTCCGGCGCTACCGGTGTTGGCGGCAGTATCATTATTGCCTTGCATGGCGAAGAGCGCCGCAAGACCAATTAAGATGATGCCGACACCGACGATAATCATCCCGATTGGCGGGACGGTTTTCTTTTTTAACTCCGCTTTTTTGTTCGTGCGACGACGAGAATTATTTCGTTTTCCCATCAGGGTTTACCTCTTTATCTATAGGATGAAAAAAGCCCGAAGCCTTATCGGGCTTCGGGCTAATCGTACTGCTTAGAGACCAAGCAGACGATCAATCTTCGGTCGATCAAACCCGACGATAACTTTGTTACCGATCAAGATTTGCGGTACGCCTTGTTGACCGCTTCGCCGAACCATGTCCCGTGCGGCTGCCTGATCTTTTGAGACATCGACATCCCGAAATGGGACGTGTTTCTGGCGAAAGTATTGCTTGGCTTTACGGCAGTAGCTACACGTTGGTGTGGTGAACATAATCACCTTGGGGTATTTTTTAGCTGCCATAGAAACCTCTTTCTAAACTATTATTTACCGGTAATGCGTTTCAGTTCTGCGAGCATATTGCTTTCAGGAACTGCGCCAACTACGTTCGCTGCGCCATCATTGATGGTGGTCTGCGGTACGCCGCTGACATTGTACTTGCTGGAAAGTGCTTGAAATTCCATCGCTTCTACCATTTCTGCCTGTACCATCGGGCTTTCCTGTGCAATTTGGTGTGCGAGCGTCACGGCTCGAGGACAGTACGGTCAGGTAGGGGTGACGAATACCTGCATCAGAACAGGCTCGTCGAGGTCTTTGAGAAAATCGCGCATTGACTGAGAAAGACCGGAGTCACGCCCAGAGACACGCAAGATATCCTGAATCAGCGAAGTGAACTCATGCCCGGAGGGAATACCCGCATAGCGGATTCCAAAGTCCGAAACGGTTTCGCCGTCTTTGGCGGCGATGACGATTCCGGGGGCTTTGTCGACATTGAATTTTGCTGCAACATCCGCATCAGCTTCGAGATCATAAATATCGAGGCTAACTTTATCTGAAATGGGCGCAAGCTCTTCCAGAAGTTGCTGGGTGTCTTTGCAGTAATCGCAATTGTCTTTTTTCCCGAAATAAAGCAGTTGAACTGCTTCTTTCATCGGCGCAAAAGCTTCTTCGATCTGCTTCACGACATCGGCATTTAATAGTTGTGCCATAAAAAAAGTCTCCTTTAGATTTTTTACATACAGTTTTTTAGATGCTGTGGATGTAAAAAAGTTTCATTTTTAATCAAGAAATTTGCGCTTAAGCGATGAAATCTTCCAGATTTAGACGGTGAAAAAGGCGTTCGCGCACATCCATTGGGATTTCCGCTGGTACGGTAGAGGTTTCATGGTAGAGATAAATGGTCATCTTGAGCGTATCCACCACAACGCGGCAGTCGTCGCAATCAGCAATATGCCGCTCAATCTCCGCGCAAAGGGCTTCCCCCAGCACGCCATCTACATAATCGGATAATTCATCCAAAAAGGCGCCGCAGTTTAATCCAGCATTCATCAGCCTTGCTCCGTTAATCGTTCACCATAATAAGCAGAGAGTGCTTCGCGCAGCTTTAATCGTGCGCGTAACAATCTTGTCTTGACGGTTGTTTCAGTCACATCCAGCGCTTCACTGGTTTCTCGAATCGAAAGCCCTTCAAGGTCACGCAAAATAAAAACGAGGCGTAATTTTTCCGGCAGCATTTTTACGGCTTTGTCGAGATGGTCTTTCGCTTCCGAAGACATTAATTCGCTCTCTGGTAAACAGCACCAATCTGTTACCGATTTGAGCAAAATCTCTTCGACATTATCTTCCTCGTTGGGTACGACTGCATCCAATTCAGGTTTGCTGCGCCGAATGGACATCAGTGCTTCATTGACCGCAATGCGATAAAGCCATGTAGAAAGGCTTGAGCGCCCTTCAAATTTTGGCAGCGCTTGCAAGGCTTTCATAAACGTGTTTTGTAAAACATCTTCGGCATCTTGCGGGTTTGAAAGCATCTTTAACCCCAGCCGATAGATTCGCGGCGAATAAGTGTCTACAAGGCGGGCTATTTCTGCACGATTGCCTTCTTTTAATAGC
>JANTFU010000293.1 GCA_024763295.1 Anaerolineales bacterium | reverse complement strand
TTCGTGTAGTAGTGATTGGCGATTCGTCGATTTGGGGGACGCTTTTACGCCCCGATGAAACCCTAACGGGGCAACTCAATACGCTTGGTTTGCAAACCGCTGACGGGCGCGAAATTCGTGTCTATAATCTTGGCTATCCAACCATTTCGCTGACGAAAGATTTGCTAATTTTCGAGCAGGCGATGGATTATGAACCTGATTTAATCATTTGGTCGCTGACGTTGGAATCTTTTCCGGCAGATAAGCAGTTAACCGTGCCTTTGGTCTCTAATAACGCCGCGCGCGTGGATGAACTGGTTTCCGTTTACGGGCTGAATGCCGACCCGAACGATGCGGCGTTAAATCGCCCCAATTTTTGGGAGACTACCCTCATCGGCAGACGGCGTGCCTTAGCGGACTGGTATCGTCTGCAAGTTTATGGCGTGATGTGGGCGATTACAGGCGTTGACCAAATTTACCCCGAAACATATACACCCGCCCAACTTGATTTTGATGCCGATGCAACCTTCCATGAAATTAGCGCAGACGAATTTACGCCCGATTTTCTCGCCTTCAACGCGCTGGATGTTGGTTTTGCGCTGGCGGGCGATGTCCCGCTAGTCCTCGTGAATGAGCCGATCTTAATTTCCAATGGAAAAAACAGTGATATTCGCTACAACTACTTCTATCCGCGTTGGGCTTATGACCGGTATCGGGACATGCTCCAAGAAAAAGCCGATGCGGCGAGTTGGGCGTATTATGATTTTTGGGATGTCGTGCCGATGGATGAATTTACAAACAGCGGCGTTCACTTAACGCCTGAGGGAGAGTCCTTGCTTGTTGCGCGGGTTGCCGACCTGATTTTGGCGGAAATTGAACGCTAAATTTTTGCGTTATAATCCCTGCCGCTTAAAATCTTGTCTGTGAGAAAAAATATGAAGAAAACGCTCCTTTTATTATTGCTTTTAACGGTACTGCTTTCAGCTTGTGGTACTGCTCCCGTCCAAGGCACTACCGTGCAACCGGCGATTGTGTTGCCGACGAATACCGCAATGCCGCTATCGGGAAATCTTTCCGAAATATCCACGCCTGTACCCAATATCTCTGCCGCAGCAGATGTTTCCCCAACGCCGCGTCCGACTTTAGCCCCCGATGCGTGGATGTCGATGCCCGTTGTCCCCGAAGTGAGTGATACTGCGCGCGCCATCTACCAGCGTGGACAGGAAATGGGCAACGATCCGCATGTCTTCTCCAGAATTGGTGACTGTCAAAACGTCGCATCCCGCTTTTTGGGTGTTTTTGACAGCCCCGGCGATTATACCTTGGGGGATGAATACGCCTATTTACAGGAGACCATCGACTATTTTGCGGGTTCTTTTGTGCGTCAAGGCTTTGCGGTCAAGGGCGGCTATAATGTCGCCGCCATCCTTTCTCCCTTGCGTGCGGATAAAGAAAACTGCGAAGCCGGAGAATCGCCCGTAGCGTGTGAAATCCGTGCGAACAACCCCAGCTTTGCGATTATCAGTCTCGAAGAATGGTGGGCAAACAAGCCTGCTGACGAGTATGAAAAATATCTGCGTCAGATCGTTGAATACACCATTGACAAAGGCGTTGTCCCAATTCTTGCTACGAAAGCCGATAATCTCGAAGGCGACAACGGCATTAACCAAGCCATCGCTCGCGTTGCTTACGATTACGATATTCCGCTTTGGAATTTTTGGGCTGCGGTTCAACCATTGCCCAATCACGGACTAGAAAAGGAGTTCGATGGTTTTCATCTTTCCTTTTCCGGCGATGCCGGCAACCAGTTTGATGACCCATATCGCATGGAATTTGGCTGGGCGTGGCGTAATTTGACCGCGCTTCAATCCCTTGACGCCGTTCGGCGCGGGGTAACAGAGCAAAACCCCTAATCTTTGCCAATCTGCGCGAAAAAACTTCTAAAAGTGATTGATGAAAAAGCGCGTAGATTAGCGGTTAAAAACAGGAGAAAATAAAATGACCGAAATGACAAACACCCTCGCAACCTTTATCGCTGAAGAAATTCTCAAACAACCCGGGCGTGAAATCTCTAGCGACGAAGCCCTCATTTCCAGCGGCTTGATTGATTCCTTCAGCCTGATGGATTTAGCGCTCTTTGTCGAAGATAACTTCGACGTCCGCATCGAAGATACCGAATTGAATGCTGACACCTTTGATACGCTTGAAGCGTTGGCTGAGTTAATTCAGTCGCGCCAATAATTTTAACATGAGTGAAACGTGAAAACATTTCACGCTTCACGTTTTACGTTTCATTGCTAGAAAGCAAGCCCTCATGCCCACATTTTTTCAAACCCTGCAAAAACACTATACCGAAAGCCCTGAGCGCATCGCTGTCACGCTCCAATTTCCGCGCGAAGATGACCGCACGCTGACCTACAAATCTCTGCTTGATGGGGCGAATGCTTACGCTCGTCATTACGCCGAGCAAAGCATTCAGCGCAACGAAGTCGTCGTTCTCATCCTCCAGCATGGCGAAGACCTGCTTTTTGCCTTCTGGGGCGCCATCCTACATGGCGCTATCCCCTCCATCATGCCTTTCCTCACCGAAAAGCTTTCGCCGGAGCGTTACCGCGCCGATCTCTCATCGCTAATTTCGGTCACGAAACCCGTTGCGATTGTCACTTATCCCGAATTTGAAGAGAATGTCCGTGAAGCCTTGCAGGATGGCGATTCCGTGCGGCGTGTGATTGTCTCCGACCAGATTGGCGACGCATCGCCCCCGGATTTCAACTTGCTCGGCGGTGGACAGGATGTGCCCGACGATGTCGTTCTTCTGCAACACTCCTCGGGCACAACGGGCTTGCAAAAAGGAGTCGCGCTTTCGCATCAAGCAGTGTGGAATCAGCTCGAAGCCTACGGGCAATCTATCCAACTTGATCCGCAGACGGATGTCATCGTCTCGTGGCTGCCGCTTTATCACGATATGGGCTTAATCGCCAGCTTCTTGTTGCCGATTTTGCGCGGCGTGCCTCTCGTGCTGATGTCGCCCTTTGATTGGGTGCGTGCGCCCTATAAACTGATGCAAGCGGTCTCGCAATACAAAGGCACGCTGACTTGGCTGCCAAATTTTGCTTACGTCTTTTGCGCACGGCGTGTGCGTGAACGCCATCTCGAAGGCGTCGATTTATCGTCGTGGCGCGCCATCATCAATTGCTCCGAGCCTGTGCGTTGGGAAAGTCATCAAGCCTTTTACGAAGCCTTCAAAGCTTACGGCTTGCAACTTGAAACCTTGCAGACCTCCTACGCGATGGCGGAAAA
>JANTFU010000292.1 GCA_024763295.1 Anaerolineales bacterium | reverse complement strand
AAGCCATCCCCGTTTTTGTCGCAGTGATGGTCTGGCTCATTCGCGTACTCATCATTGGCACATTCTCTATTGCCGGTGATCGTCTTTTCTCCCAAGATTTGCAAAAGCGACCCGCCATAAAACGCCCTCAACCCTCCCATAAGAACTCTCGTAATACGCAAAAACTCCGCCAACAACCTGTACTGCGTACCGCTGCATCTCTGCGCGCGGCACCAAAACCTTCCCGCACTCAAACAACTTATAGCGAACCAACTTACCATAACCTCAACGCCAGCAGCCGCCAAAATCCTGATGAGCGAGAAGCCTATTTCTAAACGCCTATGGACGAATACTACGTCGAAGAAGATTGGGAGATAGGCGCAGCCTCCGAAGTGGGCAGCGGCTGTCTCCCTTCTTTTTTCTTACCACCTTTGGTTGTGATCTTGCTGGGGATCATCTTTTCGGTTTTGGGGGCTGGATTAAGCACCGCGTCTCGCTCTTCCCTTGCGATTGGCTCTCGTTATGCAGAGCAGGATGCCAACCATCCAAACTTGGCACCCTTATTTACCCCCGAAATTGACCGTTGGGGCGATCATATTGTTTTATGGGCAGCCGAAGCTGGCCTCGACCCAAATCTGGTCGCTACCGTCATGCAGATTGAATCTTGTGGTAATCCGCGTGTCACATCTCCGGTTGGAGCGGCGGGACTTTTCCAAGTCATGCCCTATCATTTTGAAACGGGCGAAAACCCCTATGCGCCCAATACCAACGCTCTGCGCGGACTTGCCTATCTCAAACAAGCGCTCAACGCAGCGAACGGCGATTATCGCCTTGCCTTTGCGGGGTACAACGGCGGGATAGGTGTCATCTCGAAAACGCAGACTGCTTGGGCGGCGGAAACTCTCCGCTATGTCTACTGGGGTAGCGGCATCTATGCCGATGCCTTGCGCGGCGCTTCATCCAGCGCGCGTTTGGATGAGTGGTTAGCAGCTGGCGGCGCAAGTCTTTGTGCGCAAGCCCGCCTGGATTAATAGGCGTTAGCTGCGCAAAGATCGAAAGGGTTAAAAGACCGTATGCATATCCTCTAAAAATTGGCGGTCAAGTGAGATTATCGCCAACCGATTCGGTGCGGGCTGGAAGCCCTCCCTCATGGCATGAAAGTCCCGTAGGGACTAAGAAAACATAGCCCGTAGGGCTTCCAAGTACTGATGAAGCGGCTTTAGCCCGCACGAATCCAAGATAGGAGATAATCTCACCGTACTACCTAAAAATTATGCAACACGCAACACGCAATACGAAATACGTTAGAAGGCGCTTGTGCTTAATGCTCGGCGGGTGGACAGGTTTTGTCATCTTCAAACAGGGGAATCAATATAGTGAACGTCGTCCCTTCGCCTTCGGTGCTATCCACACTAATTTTTCCCGCGTGATTATGGACGATCCAGTATGCGATGGAAAGCCCCAGCCCAAAACCGGATGCCTTGGAGCGCGTGCGGGATTTTTCGGTACGGTAAAAACGCTCAAAAATATGCGGTAAATCCTCGGCGGGAATGCCCGGTCCCGTATCGGTGATGGTGATACGAGCATTTTTCTTTGCTTTTGCCAAGCCAATCGAGACGTCTCCACCTTTGGGCGTATACTGGATGGCGTTGGAGATCAGATTGATCAACACTTGTTTAAGTCGATCGCGGTCGCCGAGAATTTGGATTTGGTCAATTTCGCTTAGCTTTAAATGAACCTTGCCGGCGGCAAAGACGTGCATTTCTTGCAGAACTTCAAAGAGCAAACTATCCAGTTCAAGACAATCTTGTTGAAGGGGCAATTTACCTGTTTCAGCTTGTGCGAGCAGAAGCAAGTCACCGACGAGACGGGTGAGGCGATTAGATTCTTGATCAATGCTGGCGAGAATTTCTTCATCCAATGTGTCCATGCGACGCATCAGATCGACATTGCCTTTGATGACCGTTAGCGGTGTGCGTAATTCGTGGCTGACATCGGCGAGGAAGCGTTGCTGTAATGTGAAAATACTTTCTAAGCGCTCAAGGGTTTGGTTGAAGGTCAGTACGAGTTGACCGACTTCGTCGTTGGGCAATTCCTTGTAGGGGATACGGCGCGAAAGATCGTCGGCGCGGTTGATTTGCGCGGCAGTGGCGACAACGGTATCCAACGGAGCAAGAGAGCGCTCAATCACCAGCCATGAACCCACTCCGGCGAAGAGTACGGCAAAGATAACGCCCATTACGAGAATATAGAGCAAATCTTCACGCACGGCTTCAACGACTGATAAGCTGGCGGCAATCTGCATCGTTCCAGCGGGGCGTCCGCCCACGCTGAGGGGCACACTCAAAACGCGCAGTGGGTAGCCACGATACTCGAGACTGCGAAAAACTTTCTCGGTGGCTGCCAAGCCTTGGGTGTCGAGCGCTTGCGGGACACCGTCCGCATCAAAGGATGCAGCGATTAGGTGTCCATCCCGATCCCAAACCTGAATGTAGATGTTACTATCCATCCGCAGATCGGGCAGGCGCAAAATATTCAGTTCGCCAACGGCGTCAACTCGTGCCGAGGCGAGGATTTCCATTGAGGTTTCATTGAGATTACGGTCGATTTCGTCGAGCAGGGTCACATTGACCAGCCCGTAGACTGCCATGCCAAAAAGCAGCAGAACGCCCCCTAAAAGCGTGGAGTAGAGGAGGGTGAGGCGTGCGCGGAGCATAATTTTTGATTTTGCGAGCGGAGCGAAGCAATCTTGCCCTTAATGGGAGACTGCTTCGTCGCAAATGCGTGCTCCTCGCAGAATCATTCCGTTTATTTACGGCGCTTCGCGTAAGACGTAGCCAACGCCACGCACGGTGTGGATGAGACGCGCTTCATCATCCATCTCGAGTTTTTGGCGCAAATAGCGAATGTACACCTCGAGCACATTGCTCTCGCCGCCAAAATCGTATCCCCAAACACGGTCGAAAATGATTTCGCGCGTAAGCACCTGACGTGGGTGGCGCATGAATAGGTCGAGCAGTTCGTACTCTTTCGCGGTCAGCGAGATGGTGCGCTCGCCGCGCGTGGCTTGGCGAGAGCCGGTATCGAGTTTTAGGTCGCCAAATTCCAAAATTGGGATGCGTTTGGTCTGTGTGCGGCGCAAAAGTGCGCGAATGCGCGCCAAAAGCTCATCCAGATTAAAGGGCTTTACCAAATAATCGTCCGCGCCGGCATCCAGCCCTTGCACACGGTCTTGGATGGTGTCTTTGGCGGTTAGCATCACAATTGGCACTTCACTGCCTGTGCGTAGGCGGTGGCAAACTTCCAGACCGTCCAT
>JANTFU010000291.1 GCA_024763295.1 Anaerolineales bacterium | reverse complement strand
GGGAGTAATGCTCGGCACAGGCGAGATGGTTGGTGTCAGCGTAATGGTTGGCGTGGGCGAAATAGTCGGCGTGGGCGGATAATAACTAAAAATAACCGGCTTGCCAAAGCGTCCCAACACAATTGCAAAAATCACCAGAAAAAACGCTGCGCCGAGCAAGCGCCAACCTTGCGTCATTTTGCGTTGGCGCAGACGATAAAAACTCAACGCGCGCGCCGAGCGGATCAAATTTAGCCCGACCCAAACGCTAATAACAGCGCCTAAAACCGAGAGAAAAATCGTCGTGCGAATGCCAGCTAAAATATCCATTATGCGTTCGCGTCCATCCAACCGCGCCCAAAGACAAGCGCATCTTCCTTTGTCAAAATCTTGCCCATCGCCTGCGCTTCACGGATTGCTTCGAGCAGTTGCCCCACGCGCGGGCTGGGCTTCAAATCAAAGGCTTGCATCACCTCGTGTCCATCCAGCAGCGCGGGCGGCTTGACCACTTCAGCGGGCTTTTCCCAGTAATTTTCAAGCAGGATGCGACACACATCAAGCGCCGTCTTCCACAAATCTTCAGGCAGGGAATGCTCATAAGTGGCGCGTAAATCTGCCAAAGACAGGATAACGAGATCAACACCGGCTTCGCGTGCGTCTCGGAAGAAGCGGTAGATCGCTCTCCTGCTCGGCTGGGTTCCGTCTGTAAACAGTCTGCCAACCATCGAATGGATGCGCATGTGGTTGCGGATAATGCGCTGCACCCGATCAATCTCGTCGTTCGAGAGGTGCAGTTCGCGCATCCGGTTAGCTGCCACAACTGCCCCATCGGTTTCATGCCCGAAAAAGCGGATGCGTCCGTCAGCGTCCACGCTTTGGTTGCGCGGTTTGGCAACGTCATGATACAGCGCGGCGAAAAAGAGTAGGCTATAAAGCGAACGGTCAATCGTTAAGTCTTGCGAAAAATGTTCGCCAAATTGCTCACGATAACGCCCCAAACGCATTACAAGCAGACCGTTGTAGAACTCATCCGCGCTGCCCTGATTGTATTCGGGCGCAAGGGCAGCCAGCATAGTGCCGAGATGCCGCAAGACATTCAGCGTGTGCCGCCAAACATCATCCACATGCGGCGCGGATTGTTCAACGTCTTTCATCTCGACCAATTCGGGCAGAATTTCATCAAGGACGCCGAGCATGTCAAGAGCACGCAAGGCGGTTTGGGGTTGTGCGCCACCCAAAATGCGGAAGAGTTCATCACGGCGGCGCTCAACGGATGTTGCGGGCAAACCGGGGACGGCATCTTTCATTAATTGGCGTGTTTCGGGCTGAATTTTGAAACCAAAATTCGCCGCCAAACGAATGGCGCGCAAAATGCGAATCGGGTCATCGCTCAGGCTGGTTTCGGAACAAGCCCGCAGGCTTTTCTGGCGCAAATCGTTCGCGCCGCCGAGCGGATCGTGGAGTTGCTGGGTATGCACATCCAAGGCGATGGCATTGAGGGTGAAGTCACGCCCGCGTAGGTCTTCTTCGAGGCTGTCACCGCGAAAAGCGGCGAAATCGAGCGTATCGCGCGTGCCGTCGTCGTGGATGATGACGAGGCGGGCAGCCCCCCGTTCGCTGTCGAGGGGATAGTAGGCGGCACCAATTTCGTTGGCGATTTGGCGGGCAACCCGCATCGGGTCGGCACCCTTTTTCTCGGCGCGTGGCAAGCCAAAATCCAGGTCGTGACTCGTTTTTCCCAGCAAGGCATCACGCACAGCGCCTCCAATTAAATAGAGAGGCTGCTCGGCTGGCAAAGCATCCAAAACTTGATCCAATAATGGGGAAATAATAAGGTTTTGTGCAGGAGGCATATAGATGATGGTCGGTTTTTCTTTGTGGCGAGAGTGCTGCGCGGCGTGGAGCGCCTCTTCAGGCGTGCTGCCGTGCGCAATGATTTTGCCTTTGATGCGCGCGACCCAACGTCCCGCGTACGGGGAAGGGTTCGCGCTCATCGTTATTCTTCGGGGACGTATTTTTCAAGATCAACGACACCGATGAAGGGCAAGCCGCGAAAGTAGTCGTCGATATCAAGCCCGTAGCCAAAGACGAATTTGTCTTCGATGTCGAAACCACAGTATTTAATGGGCACTTCGACTTCACGACGCGAGGCTTTATCGAGCAGCGTGCAAACTTCAAGCGAAGCGGGATGCTGGGCGGAAAGGCGCTCGATGACCGACGAGAGGGTATGCCCGCTGTCGATAATATCTTCGACGAGGAGAACGTGCTTGCCGCGAATATTGGTTTGCAGATCGAAGGTGATGCGCACATCGCCGGTCGATTCGCGTACACCCGCACCGTAAGATGAAATCGCCATAAATTCGACTTTGTGCGGGATATCAACGCTTTTCATCAAATCGACGGTGAAGAAAACGCCCCCGCGCAAAATGGAGACCATGAGCAATTCTTTGCCTGCATAGTCGCGGCTAATCTCTGCGCCAAGCTCGGCGATACGTTCTTGCAACTCAACGCGGTCGATGAGGATTTCTTTGAGAAAGTTTTTGTAGTCTTCGATCATTTTTGCTCCGTTTTTAACAATTCAAGCGGTGGTTGAGTAGGCTGGTAGCTTTATCGCCAGCCGTATCGAAACCAGAGCGATTTACAGAAAACGCTACGATTTCGATACGCACAGCACGATAAAGTTGTGCTGTGCTACTCAATCTTCGCTGTTGGTTTTATTTAGCGCGGCACTTCGTGATGGTTGCGGCAGCGGGCTTCGTACAGTTCATCAGCACCAACAATCACAATTGGGTCATCATAACGAGCCGGTTCTCCATTCACCAAGCGTTGGGTGCGGCTGGCTTCCTCCCCACAGACCATGCAGATGGCGCGCAGTTTGCTGACTTCTTCGGCTTCAGCCATCAACGCGGGCATAGGACCAAAGGGTTCGGCGCGGAAGTCCATATCCAAACCGGCAGCAATAACGCGCAAACCACGATCAGCGAGTTCGCGTGCGACATCCACAATTGCGGGATCAAAAAACTGCGCTTCATCAATCGCGACAACCGTGATGTCATCGGCTAGGTTTTCAAGGATTTCCGCGCTATTTTCTACGGGCAAGGCATCAAACTCCGCGCCCGCGTGCGACATAACCTTCTCAACAGCATAGCGAATATCAATTGACGGCTTAAAAACCTGCACTTTTTGACGTGCGATGGTCGCGCGGCGCAAACGGCGAATCAACTCATCCGTTTTGCCGCAAAACATGGAACCGGTGATCACTTCTAAAGAACCCTTTGTATGCTTCATTGCTTCTCCTTGCCCCCTCTAACTCCCCCACAAGGGGGGAGAACCTAACCATTCCCCT
>JANTFU010000290.1 GCA_024763295.1 Anaerolineales bacterium | reverse complement strand
GGCTACGATGCCGAAATGGGCGCGCGCCCGCTCAAACGCATCATCCAGCAGTATGTGGAAGACCCCCTCTCAGATGCGGTACTGGCTGGTGACTTTGTGGATGGCGATACCGTCCTCGTCGATTTGGACGATGGCGGCAAAATCATCCTAACGAAAGAACTTGCTCCCGTTCGTGAAGAGGATGCCCAGCCCGTAATTTGATGCGTGAAACGTGAAACGTAGAACGTGTTGCGTAAAATCACGGAACACGCAACACGTTTCATGCAATACGAAATACCCCAACGTGATGCGTGCCTACCCCACCATCACGTTTTTTATAGGAGAAAACCTTATGCCTACTGAAATCGCAAGCCTCGCTGGCGGCTGCTTCTGGTGTCTCGAAGCGGTCTTTGGAAAATTGCAGGGCGTCTATAAAGTGGAATCAGGCTATGCAGGTGGCACTGTGCCAAATCCCAGCTACCAAGCCGTTTGCACGGGCGAAACGGGACACGCCGAAGTTGTCCAGATGGAGTTCGATCCATCCATCATATCCTACGAAGAACTGTTGCAGGTCTTCTTCTCCGTCCACGATCCGACAACACTTAACCGTCAGGGCGCAGACATCGGCACGCAATACCGTTCGGCGATCTACTATCATTCGGATGAACAAAAAGAAATTGCCGAAAAGGTGATTGCTGAAATTGCGCCCGAGTGGAAGAATCCGATTGTGACCGAAGTGACCGCTTTTGACGTTTTTTATCGCGCCGAGCAGTATCACCAAAACTACTTTGCGCTAAACCCCAGCCAGCCTTACTGCGCGGCTGTCGTCGCGCCAAAGCTGAAAAAGTTCAAGCAAAAATTCGAGTTCAAGCTGAAATAAAAGCGCGGGATTCTTTGTCGGGGGAGTTAGAGGGCAGGCACTGAACGATTTCATCTTAAGTTCAGGTTCTTTTAGGCTGGCGTGAATGCTTTTTACGCGCACTGCGGCTTTTCATCCCATATCAAGAAGAAAATCAGTGGACAGCCATTTGAATCCCTGCCATAATGAGGGCGTCTAATCTCTACCAAAAGGAGTTTTTTATGGCACTGCCAGAACCAATCGCAAAAATGAAGGCGGCTCACAAGCTGCTGACTGAATACACTTATGAAATGCGCCCCGTTGTGCGTGGATACGCCAACCGCACGCTGCACATCGACTTGGGAACGCTGGAAATTGGCGAAAAACCCGTCACACAGCAAATGAAGGATATTTTTACCGGTGGACGTGGGTTCGGCTTGAAGCTACTCTGGGACGATGTGACACCCGAAACCAAATGGAACGATCCTGAGAACGGCTTGGTGATTGCCAATGGACCGATGGGCGGCACCACCGCTTACGCTGGTTTGGGGAAGTCAACGGTGGTAACCCTTAGCCCGCTGACCGATAACGTGGTCGACTCGAATGTGGGCGGTTATTTTGGTCCTTTCTTGAAATTTGCCGGTTTCGATGCCATGTCGATTACGGGCAAAGCGGAAGAAGACGTGGTCATCTTTATCGACGGCGACACGGGCAAAGTGACCATCGAAAGCGCCCCGCTCGACGGCGTGGATGCCCATCTAACCGGTGCGTATCTGACCCGCATGTATGCCGGTGATGAGAAAAATCAACGCAATGTTTCCGTGATGGCAACGGGCGCAGCGGCAGAGCATATTCGTTATGCAATTATCAACGCCACTTGGTACGATGTGCGCCGCAAAGAAATCCGCATGAAGCAAGCGGGACGCGGCGGCACGGGGCGTGTTTTTAGAGATAAGAAAATCAAAGGCATTGTCGTGCGCTACTCGGCAATGAGCGGCAAAGCGAACGGCGCTGCTGATTTGGCGCTGGTGCGCAAAGCGGGTGCACGCTTCAACTGGGAAATGACCAATCTGGACGACAAGCAGAACCAGATGAAAAAGGTCGGCACGGCAAATATCGTCGAAATTATGGATCACTTCGATCTGCTGCCAACCTATAACTTCAAATTCGGCATGCACGACGAAACCCCGCAAATTGACTCCAGCGTTTGGAAATCGCGCTTCACGCAGGGCTTGCCCGATGGCTGCTGGCTGGGCTGCACCATGTCCTGCTCACATGGCGTGGACGGACACCCGATCCAAACCGGTCCGTATGCCGGACAAAAAGTTTTGGTCGACGGACCCGAATACGAAAACGCTGCGGGCTTGGGCGCGAATATTGGCAATTTTGACCCCGATATCGTCTTGGAACTGAATTTCTACTGCGATACCTACGGCATCGACACCATCTCTTTCGCTAATTCTGCCGCTTTTGCAATGGAATGCTACGAAGCGGGCATCCTGAATAAAGAAATTACGGGCGGGCTGGAACTGAATTTCGGCAACGGCTGGGCAGCCGTTGAACTGCTGCATCAGATGGCGAAGGGTGAAGGTTTTGGCGTGATTGTTGGGCAGGGTGTTCACTATATGAAGAAATATTTTGCCGAGCAGTACGGCGGCGACCCAAAATTCCTGCACGACATCGGCATGGAGATCAAGGGCATGGAAATCTCCGAGTACGGCACGAAAGAATCGCTCGCGCAACAGGGCGGCTACGGTCTTGCTACAAAGGGACCCCAACACGATGAAGCCTGGCTAATCTTCATGGATCAAGTCCAAAACCTGCTGCCCACTTTCGAAGACAAAGCCGAAGCGCTGCACTACTTCCCAATGTGGCGCACTTGGTTCAGCCTGCACGGTCTCTGCAAATTGCCGTGGAACGATATTAGTCCCGAAAATAACGCTGACACCGCCGAACCCGCCAAAGTCGAAGAGCATGTTGAAAATTACTGTTGGGTACACGAGGGCGTGACCGGCATCAAAGTGACGCCTGACGATCTGATTGCCCAGTCTGAGCGCGTTTACAATTTCCAAAAGGTCTTCTCCATGCGCATGGGACGCATCGGACGCGAACACGACTATCCGCCTTATCGCGCAATGGGACCGGTGACCGAAGAAGAATATCTCTCCCGCGCCGAACGCTACGACGGGCAGCTACGCGAGCTGGTTGGCGTTGATCCTGAAAATCTCAGCACCGCCGAGAAGATGGCAAAGCTGCGCGAGTACCGAGAAAATCAGTACGAACTCCTGCTAGACGCCGTCTACAAGCGCCGTGGCTGGGATATGAACTCCATCCCGACGGTGGAGAAGTTGAAAGAGTTGGGGGTGGATTTGCCTGAAGTGGTGGAAGTGGTGGAGAAAGCCAGGAAGTAGTTGATTAGGGATTAGGAATCAGTAGAGGCAGCCTGAGGGGGAGGCTGTCTTTTTCATTCCTTTAGTCAAAATTAAAACATGGATATAAAAACAAGAGCAATTCAATTTCGTAATC
>JANTFU010000289.1 GCA_024763295.1 Anaerolineales bacterium | reverse complement strand
TTGGAAAGTGAAGCCGATGCGCTCACGACGAAATTGAGTGCGTTCTTTGTTCGCAGAGGCAAGCCCTTCGCCCAATCCGGCGGTAAAAAGCACCAGAATAGCGATTAGCGCAATAACAAGGCTAAAAAGGAAAAAGCGTCCTTTGTTGCGCCAAATTTCTTTTAAGCTGAGATAAGTTGCCATAAAATGTATCCTTTTGGCTTCGTTTTTTAGTGACGGATGGGAATATACACAGTTTCGCACAGATTGTCAAGGTTTTTGCACAGATAATCTTTGCAAAAACTTGACATACTGTGCAAGTAGTGCTATTATGCAGCTCAACGGAAAACAAAAGGATATATTGAATGAATCAACTTGCTACCTATACTCTCGGCTCCGTTTTGCGTAAAACCGGAATCAACGCCGATACACTGCGTGCCTGGGAGCGGCGCTATAAATTACCCACCCCACAGCGCAGCGAAGGGGGGCACCGCTTATATTCAGAGCGGGATGTTGAGATCATTAAGTGGCTCATACGCCAACAGGAAGACGGGATGCGTATCGGGCAGGCAGTTAAGCGCTGGCGGCAAATGCTCGAAGCCGGCGACGATCCCCTGTACCAAGCGGAGGCTACCCGCGCTGGCGCAGACCTTGCCGGTGATCTTTCGCAAATCGAGGGGCTGCGCCAAAAATGGTTAAATGCCTGCTTGCGTTTTGATGAAGTGGAAGCAGAGCAGATCGCCAATGACGCATTTACGCGTTTTTCACCTGAAGTTGCCTTTACAGAAGTCTTTTTGCCCAGCGTGCGCGAAATTGGGGAGCTTTGGTATGCGGGTAAAGCGACCGTGCAGCAGGAACATTTCGCATCTGCGCTGCTCATGCGCCGTCTCAATGCATTGATTACCACCTCCCCGCCGCCAACGCGCCCCGAAAAAATGATTATTGCCTGCCCGCCCAAAGAGGAACACACCCTCTCTGCCTTGCTATTGACCCTTTTCCTGCGGCGGCGCGGTTTTCAGGTCGTTTATCTTGGCGATAACGTGCCGTTGGCAGAATTTAGGGAAACGGTTGAGAATGTCAAGCCGAACATGGTGCTGTTAATTGCACAGCAACTAAAAACTGCCGCCACCCTCGAACAAAGCATTCAGGCGCTTGCTGCTTCCGGCGTAACCATTGGCTATAGTGGCGGTATCTTCAATGCTATGCCCACATTGCACCCGTATATGAGCGGCGAATTTATGGGCAACACCTTTGAAGAGGTTTTTGGCAATATCGAACGTCTGCTACGCGAAACGCCACTCCCGCGTGGCAGCCGCACCGAAAATCCCCATGCCGGTTTACTGGCTGCTTTTGAAAACTCACACGTCGGCATCCACGCGCAATTAAACGATTTTTTCTCCAAGTGGGGCTTTCCGCTCAAGCAGATGGACGAATCGACGGTTTTTCTCGCGGAAGCAATCGCTGCTTCGCTCTATTTTGGGGATATGGATTTGCTGAAGCACGAATTGCTTTGGGTGCAATCCCTATTAGAAGCGCGCGACGTGCAAGACGGCGGGAGCATTGGAATCTATTTGGATGCCTACGCAAACGCCGCCGAGCAGACGCTGGGCGAAATCGCTGTCCCACTTGTGGACTGGCTCAAAGCGCAAAGTGAAGTTTATACGAAGGCGTGATCGCGAACGCCCCTGAAATCAACTTGCTACCGTTAAAAAAACAAATGTCTGAAAAAGAAAAATTCCCCCAACTCCGCCCACTCACCAGTTGCAGCGATCTGTGGCTCTGGATGCTTTTAATCGTCAGCAACCTGCTCCTTTTCGTGCCTGATTGGCTTTTCTTGCACACAAAAAACTTCTCACTCAACCTTGAGTGGAATTTACTATTCAGTTTGGCGTTGTTGGCAGCTTTGTGGCTGCACGGGCGGCGCGGACACAGCGCCGTTTGGGTTGTGCTTTTGCTCTTCTTCTATGTTGCGCTTGTTTACAGGAGCTATGCCGCTGTGCTGCTGGGCGTCTACAAGATGACGCCGAACTTTACCAACGATTTGCCTTTCATCGCCAACGGGCTGCCCTTTTTGCTGGATGCGCTCGATGTGCCTTTTTATTATTATATTGCCATCGTTGCTGTGATTTTGGGGCTTTTCGTTGCGCTTGCTTACGCTGTCAAAGCGCTTTTCGTGAATCGCGTCGAGCGGCTTGGGCGCGCTTCGCTTTTGGCGGTATTCCTTTGGGGCGGTGTTTTGCTGCTTTATAGCGGTATCCGCTTGCAGTTTTATGCCGAACTGCCAACAGGAATCAACAGTTTGAGCAGCGATATCAGCCAAAATTTGAGCGCGTCGCGGGCATCTCGTCAAAATGTGGATGAAATTTTGGCGCAAAATCCATATCTGCTTTACGACTACGCTCAATATTCCCTCGCTGAAAAACCGAATATCTATATGCTCTTCATTGAATCTTACGGCAGTGTGCTTTATACGCGCGAGCATTTTTCTGAAGTTTATTTGCCGCGAATGCGTGCGTTTGAAGCCGATTTACAAGCCGATGGTTGGCAGGCTGTTTCGGCGCTTTCGACTTCGCCAACTTGGGGCGGTGGCTCGTGGATGGCGTATACCAGTACACTTTTTGGCATCAATGTCGGTGAGCAGAGCGAGTATTTGGCATTGAAGGGTGCTTACCAGAATGTGCCTTACCCGAATATGGGGCGTTATTTTCATACGCAGGGCTACGATTTCGTTTGGGTTGTGCCCATTAACCGCCAACTCTCGCCCAAAGCCGAAGCCGCCGACCATGCTTTTTATGGCGCAGATCATTGGATTACCTACGACACACTCGATTATGAGGGTCCGCTGTATGGCTGGGGACCTTCACCGCCCGATCAATATACGCTCGGTTTTATTAGGCAAAGGGCACAGAATGCCACGCAACCGACCTTTTTGGTCTTCCTAACCCAAGATTCTCATTACCCTTGGGTGCCGTTGCCCACGCGCGTGGATGACTGGCAAAGTCTCGCTCATTCTGATTTGGAGGGGGGCAGCTTGAGCGATGAAGAGAAAGATGAAGTCAGCGTTTTTCAGGCACGCGAGAATTATATTGCCGCGATTACGCATAGCTTTGATAATTTGGAAGACTTTATCACCAATCTCGATGACCCGAATGCGGTCATCGTCCTGCTCGGCGACCACCAACCGCCCGCCGTTTCTCGCCATGATGATGGCTTTGAAACCGTCCTGCACATTATTAGCCGTGATGCCGATTTTCTTGCCAATTTTGAAGCGTTTGGCTTTGAAAAGGGCATGGTCTTAGACGATCCCAAAGCCCAATTGGCGCACGAAGGCTTTTACTCGCTCTTTGTGCATAATTTCCTTGCCAGCTATGGCACCAACACGCAAAATCTCCCGCCCTA
>JANTFU010000288.1 GCA_024763295.1 Anaerolineales bacterium | reverse complement strand
AGAGAATAATAATCGCTAATTTTGGGGTCGGTTATTCGACTTTGAATACGGGGGTCAATATCATTCAGAGCATCACTGGCGAATGTTATGACAGTGGGAAGTTCAGCGTTATATCTATAGTTAAGCAATTGGAAAAGCTTTTCTTTAGCCCAAGGTGTTTGAGATTGGGTTCCAAGGTCATCTAATATCAGCAAGTCAGCTGTTTTTATATCCTCAAAACGTTTGTCATAATTGACAAAACTTTTTGGATTAAAAGTTGCTTTTAGATAATCAAGTAAATCTGGTACGACAATAAACAATGGAGGCATTCCTTGATTAACTCTTTCGTTTCCAATTGCAGCTGCTAGATGAGTTTTTCCGCAGCCGTAAGGACCAACAAAAATCATCCAGCCATCTGGGTCTTTTGCATAATCCATTGCAGCATTAAGAGCCTCTTCTAATTGTTTTGTTGCGTCTGTTGACATTCCTTCTTCATTGCGGCGAAGGCTGAAATTCGTGAAGGTGTGTCTACGTAGCACATCCAAAGAAGATAATTCTTGGTAGCCAATATCGTTTGTGGGATCTCGGTAATCTGGAGCATGTATTCGGACTGTGGTAACTAGCTCAGGATCTTGCAACCGTGAACGAATGCGAGGCTCTATTTCTGCCAACCCAATATTGGTTGTTATTATCAGGGGAAATTTATTGATATAACGATAGTTGATGATTTGAAAAAGTTTTTCTTGCGCCCAATTAGTCGCATTTTGAGTTCCAAAGTCATCTAAAACTAATAATTGTGCGTTTCGAATCTCATCAAATCGTTGTTCAAAAGTAGTGTCTTCAGCATTATAAGAGAAACGTAGCATGTCTAGTAAATCAGGAACAGTTAAGAAAAGGGTGGGCACGCCCATACTGACAGCGAAGTTTGCAATAGCAGCCGCTAAGTGCGTTTTTCCGCAACCATAATTACCTTGAAATAATAACCATCCGTTTAAATTTTTAGCATAGTTGTTAGCTTGATTAAAGGCTCTCTCTATTGAAGCTGCTTGTGTTTGTCCTAACCCTCTACCTCTTCCACGAGGGTGGAAATTCTCAAAAGTTAAATCTTTTAGTTCATCCAGATGGCTAAGAGAGAAGAGGCGCTTTCGTACTTGATCTGTTACATCTCTTCTTCTGCAAGAGCATATTTCTAATTTGCCAAAATTAGGATGACCTACAGGAACGTCGCTTCGTAAATAGCCTGTACCGCCACAGAATTCACAATTAGGGTCTCCAAGTGAAGCAGAAGTTTTACTTGAAGAACTTGTCAATTGCGCTTTGGATGTCGTCTCTAGTATCTTTTGAAGCGTCTTGTCGATTTTGCTTTTTGCCATAGCCTTCTTCTTTCCAGCGTTTCAAAATGGCTTCTACATAATTCCAGTTGCGGGCGTTTGCCTTCACCGCCAAAGCAATCGCTTCGGCGATCCATTTTTCAGAATATTCTTCTTCGGCATCTTTCAGCATATCCGCCACCAAAACCGTCAGCGCACCGATGTTCTCTTCATATAAACGGTAGATGTTGGGGCGCGGCACAGGCGTAGCCGTCGCTCTTCTTGACGGAACCCACTCTCCAGCACGCGCGGATTCGGCGGCAGCCCGTCCACGCGGTGAATTCAGGAAGTAGACATCTTCCGCTTCGCTCGTGACCTTGAGCAGGCTTCCGCGCTGGACGCATTTTTCCAGTCCCAAATTTATATCTACCGCATCTAACCCCTCGGCAAAATCATCCACAAAGAGCGGATGCGCCGCCCCTTCCTGATTGGCGCTGAACCAGAGTGCAAAGAGTGTGACTTTGAGTTCGTTTAGGTCGTCGATCTCGCTCAACCAGTCGCTGAAAAATTCGTTAGGGATGGGCGTAAAGCCCGCGTTGCCGCTGAATTTTTTAGCCATTGGGGGGTGATGGGGGGAGTGGCGGCTCGTTGAAGCTGACATGCTGTTTGGCGGCATCTACAAATTTGGCGAGATGCGGCTGGAAGACCAGTTCTACCGAGCCAACAGGACCATTACGGTGCTTTGCAACGATGATTTCTGCCACGTTTTGCTTTTGGGTTTCTTTCTCGTATTGATCGGGGCGATAGATGAACATGACGATGTCGGCGTCTTGTTCGAGGGAGTTATGGACGATGATGTCGTTAGCGACAAAATTGTGATGCTGCGGGACGGTTAAATCGTAAACTTCGGCATGACCCTGTGCTTCGATGGATGTGATTTTGTCCCAGAAAATATCGCTTTGTGCCAGCGTGGCGAGTTCTTGCGACTGGACAATTTCCGCAACTTTTTGACTGCGTTTGCGACTTAGGTTGGCTTTGTATAGCCCTGTGCCTGAATAAGAACCGCCCATTTGGGCTTGCATCTGGCGGGTGGTCATGCCGATATTTTGCATGGCGGGAACAACATGGTTTCGCCAAACTGCTTTTGGGATGATATCCAGGTTGGGGTTGTTGTCATGCTCGGCGAGAAAATCAGCGATTTCCTGTAAACGTGACTGTTTGTATGCGCCAACGACACCGATTTTTTCGATGAATTTAAGTAAATTAGGTTTGCCTGTCACGATGACGTTATATTGATTTCGTCCTTTTTCTTTTTGCGAAACCATTTTCAGGCGGGCGTTAATACCAAAACGTAAAAGTAGGGTTTGAACCCCTTTGGCAAGTTGGTGACTGCTGGATGCATAATATGCGATTGGGCGCTGCTTTTTGCCTTTGACGAGTTGGATGCTGCCATCCGTTGCCCATAAGTGGCGCAGGAAAAGTGCAGTTTGTGCTTCGGGTAATTCAAAAACCAAAGTGGGAATGTGTTTTTCGTGGGAACGCAAACCGAAGGCATCAAATTCGTCCATCCATTCAGCGATGGCATTACGCACACCGTGTGTGTGATGTTTTGTCGATGAAAGATAAACTTGGTACCAAGCGCGCTCTTTCTTGATGCGTGGTTTGATGTCATCGCCGAAGGCTTTTGTGGCGAGTTCTGCGACGATTTCTGCGAGATCAAGTTCGCGGGTGGTGTATTGGATAGCGTGGCGTGGCAGGGTGCAACCATCGCCAATTAGGTGAGCAAGCAGCGCTATTTTTGCATCAGAAATATTTGTTTGTTGGTTATGTTGCTTAATCTCTCGTGGTGTAGCAATGAAATCTCCTTCATCTAATTCATCGAGACGTTTCCAACCGTTGATTGTGAGGAAGCGATGATTGGCGGTGGCATGGATTTCGTTGCCCAAGCGAGTTTTCAGTGAAAAAGTTGCTTTTGTCCCTGTTGAGAAAGCGCGGCTAACAGGCATTTTTTCCATTTTCAAGTTTGCAGGGTTTAATGCCCAAATATCAAAATTCTCTTTGTCTGCCAAGTCTTGGATGGGAACTTGTTTGCCCGTTTCGGCGAGCGTGA
>JANTFU010000287.1 GCA_024763295.1 Anaerolineales bacterium | reverse complement strand
GATGCTTTTCGGAGTGAAGCAATCCCCTTGCCAGTGAGGGAGACCGCTTCGCAAAAAGACGCTCGCGGTGACGTATATCACGAGGGTAGGTAGTTACTTTTTTTGTCAAAAATAAACCGAGCTTTATGCAAACTCGGTTTATGTAGAGATTATAGTCGATGTAGAGACGGAGGGCGAGCTTTTATTCGAGGGCAGACTCTTCGTTATGTTTTTGGAGTGCTTTTTCAACATCCGAACGGCGCAGGCTAACGCTCGTGTTGGCACCGGTGTCGTCTTCTTTCTCTTCTTCGCCAAAGACAACCACAGTTATGTGCTGATTTAGGAAGTCGGGAGGCGCACCGTCTTTGCCCGGGGTAACTTGCCCGAGGGTATAGCCACCAATTATCGGTATATCGTCGCCCAAAATTGGTTTTACGGCTTCCACTTCGGCACCGGGGCGTGCTTTGAAAACCATTTGCCAGGAAATGTCTGCCAAAATCAAGGCGAGAACCGGTTTTGCGCCGTTGAGCGCCAAGAGCGCTTTTTGGGCGGCACGTTGCGCAGCAGCCGTGCAAGTAGCAGGGCTACCCGTGAGCAGGTAGGCATCCATCCCATCGCGGACGGGCGCATTCATGCGGAAGGAGCCATCTGCTTCGACGCGCAAAGGTGAGCGGACGAGCAACTCGTCGCCCTGATCGATGCCGAGGGGATAGAGCCGAACAAGGTAATTGAGCGGCGGGAAGCCCCATTGGTTCGCAGGGTAGCCAAACAGGTTGGCATAGGCTTCAGATGCTGGACGCCCATCCAACGTGCGGATCCAAAATCCGCGTGAACGGGTGACACGGAATTGGCTGCCGATCGGACGCCAACCATGGTCGGAGCCGATCCCGATTTTGATATTGCCTTCAAGCATGGCGGCTGCCAAACTTCCTGACCCGGCTTGGGTTCCGGCAATTTGGGAGGTGCTGCCGGTGTGCGGATTACCGCTAGAAAGCCCGCCGACAATAGATAGTTGTGATCCGCTCAGGGCGAGGCACATTTGCTCGGCATCGCCATTGAAGCCGTCGGCGAAGAAGATGAGATTCTTCTGGCTTTTTGCTTTTTTATCGGTAGCAAGTTCAAGCAAGGTCGCTGCGGTTTCGCGTCCGCTTTGGGCGTAGCCTGAGAGCCAATGTTGGCTGACTTTTAGTTCGGGGGAGCTAAGTAGGGCTACGCCAACGGCGTCTTTGGTTTGTCCGGCATTGGTGAGTACGGATGCGGAGGAAAATCCAATCGTGGGGGTATCGCCGAGCAGGCTGGAGACGCTGTTGGCAATTTCTTTAGCGTCGTAATAGCGCGATGCGATCACGATAGCGAGTGACGGGGAGCCCATGCCGATATTTTTGAGGGCTTGGTGGGTGGCTTGAAGCCCGGCTTCGTGCCCGTTGAGGGCTTGTGCTTGTCCTACGGATGCTGTTAGGGTCATAATTTAGCCTTACTCTTCTGCGATCGGCACGGTAAAGTGGAAGGTGGTGCCTTCGCGGAATTTGCTTTCAAACCAGGTGCGTCCACCTTGCATTTCAATTAGATTCTTGGTGATGTTGAGACCCAAGCCGGTGCCGGGAGATTCGCGGGCTTTTTGGTCATCTGAACGGAAGAATTTGGTGAAGATTTTCTTTTGGTCTTCTTCGGTCATGCCGATACCGTTGTCTTTGACCCAGAGGTGTACTACTGTGGGGCTACCTTCGGGGTCCCATTGGTTTTCGGTGGCTTCTGCGCCGACGATGATATGTCCACCTTCTTGCGTGTATTTGTAGGAGTTGCTGATGAAGTTCACCAGCACTTGTTCTACACGGGTTTGATCTGCCCAAACATGCGGGAGGTCTTCGGGGGCATCGACTTCAATGGTTTGGTTTTTGTCTTTGATTTGTTGATCGAGCGAGTTGACAGCGTTTTGGATAACTGCTTTGATATCGACCGCGCGGAATTCAATGCGTAGACGCCCAACTTCGATTTTGGCGTTGTCGTTCAGATCAGTGACAAGTGTGTTCATGCGCAAGACGTTGGAACGGATGGTTTGCAGGAAATTCTTTTGGTTTTCGTTGACCGGTCCAACAGCTCCAGCGGACATCAGCTCTGTGTAGCCTTTAATGGAAGTCATCGGGTTTTTGAGTTCATGCGCTACGAAGGAGACGAAATCGCTCTTGGCGATGTTGGCAGCTTCCACTTCGGCGTAGAGTTGCGCATTGGCGATGGCGATGGCAGCGTGATCGCTGAGACGTCCGAGGAAGTCGAGGTCGGCTTCGGTGTCTTTCAGTGATTCAAGCAAAATCAGACCCGTCACATGCGCTTCACGGCGAATAGGCACGACGACTTGTGTGCGTGCGCCGGGCATTAGTCCGTCTTCTTTTGCGGGGTCAAGGTGGAAGGCTTTCGGTTGTCCGCTCGTGATGGTTTGTTCAATCGCGGGCAGATCAAGTGGCAGCGGTTTTTCGTTGTAAGCACTGAGTTGATCGCCGTAGCCTTCGTGTGAAGTGATACGCAAGCCTTCTTCTTCGATCACACCGATGATGCCTGCGTCAGCAGAACTTCGGCGCATTGCCCATTCGAGGGTGGTGCGCATGGCGCGTCCGGTTTCGAGGGTTGCATTTAGTTCGCGGTCAATGCGCTGCATGATCGAGAGTTCTTCGACGCGGGCGTTAAGTTCCTGATCGGTGAGCGTATAAAGACGGGCGTTCTCAACTGCGACCGAGGCTTGCCCCGCAAAAGCGGTGAGCAGTTCTTTGTCTTCTTCGGTAAAGGGCAACCCATTTTTTTTGTTGACCATTTCAATCACGCCGAGTACCCGATCCTTGACCTGGAGCGGAATCGCCATTAGGGCTTCCGTAGAGAAACCGGTTTGTTCGTCGCCATCTTCCCACCAACCTTCCGATTTGCGGGCGTTATTTTCCACGACTGGTGCGCGTGTTGCAACAGCCTGACCAACAATGCCCGTGCCTTTGGGTAACCGTGTGCCGACTAAATCTGCGGAAGAAGGTCCGACCGTGACGGTGAAGACCAACTCTTCGGTATCCGGATCGACCATGAAGAGACTACCGGCTTCACAATCCAAAATTTGAACTGCGCTGTCGAGAATATTTTGCATCAGCGGCTCGTGCTCCAATGTGGAGGTAAGTTGTTGCGTAATTTGGTTCAGAGTCGAAAGCTGCTTCGCGCGGCGTTCAGTTTCTTCAAGCAAGCGTGCTTTTACGATTGCGCCGGCGGTTTGGTCGGCGATGGCGCGGAAGATATTGAGTTGCTTGTTTGTGTAGGTTGTGTTCGGGTCGCGGCTGCCGATGCTGAGGGCACCAATCGTGTCGGAGCCGGCGTTAAGCGGCACGCCCATCCATGCGTAGGTTTTTTGGAGGGCAGGTACCAGATTTAGGCGGCGGGCTTCCTGTTCGTAATCCTGCGTGAG
>JANTFU010000286.1 GCA_024763295.1 Anaerolineales bacterium | reverse complement strand
ATCAACGAGAGCAAACCGCTGCCGCCGTAACTGATAAAGGGCAGCGGCAACCCCGAAACGGGGATGAGATTTACGTTAACAGCGATATTGACGGCGCCCTGAAAAAAGATCAGCGTGGCAACGCCAAAAGCGATCATCGCGCCGGAAACATCCCGCGCCACCTGTGCCGCACGGATGCAGCGCCAGAGAATGAAAATCAAGGTCAAAATGACAAAAAAAGCGCCGACGAAACCAAACTCTTCCGAGAGAGCGGAAAAGATAAAGTCAGTATGCCGCACCTTCAAAAAACGAAGTTGAACTTGCGAGCCATGTCCAAAGCCTTGCCCGAAAATACCGCCATTCCCGATGGCAATCAGGGCTTGCTGAATATTGTAAGTTTCACCATAAGTGGCGTTCGGGTCAGGGAAAAGGAAGGTCAACACGCGCTGTTGCTGGTACTCCTGTAAAAAGGGAAAACCGGCAACCACCAGTCCAAGCCCACTTAAGCCAAAGGTGACGAGCTGCTTAATTTGCAGTCCGTTCATCCAGAGCATCACAATCCAGATGACCATAATCACGATCACGTTACTCAAGTTTGGCTGCAAGAGAATCCAAATCGTCAGCGACATGACCCATAGAAAACTGGTGATAATCCAGCGCAAATCGCGCGGTTCATCTTTGGTCTGCTCGAAATAACGCGCCAGAATCAGAATAATGACGAGCTTCGCCAACTCGGTCGGCTGGATAAAAATCGCGCCAAGCCGAAACCAGCGCGCCGCGCCGAAAACCGCACGCGCGCTCATAAAGAGGAAGATCAGCAAGACCATCATCACGGCGTAGATTGGGCGGTAAAGCACAAGCCAATAGTTGTAATCAACCACAGAGACGATGAAAATAACCACCAAGCCGATGCCCGCAAAAATTGCCTGCCTGCCCGGATAGCCTGCCAATTCCGCATTCCCCGCTACGGCAGAGTCAATCATGGCGATTCCAAAGGCAATCGCCAAAATCATCGCGCCCAAAAGCCAAAAATCGAAATGACGCCAGGAAAGATTACGCAACATGGGGGAAAAGAGTTATTGAAAGGATTCTTGTGAAATTCATCGGATGCACAAGCGATGAAACGTGAAACGTGTTGCGTGAAAACCAGATTTTACGTTTTACGTTTCACCACAAAAGTGAGCCAACCGTAAAAGATTAATTCCGCGTCCGTCGCCGCGCACTAACCTTCAACGGAATATCCGCAACCAAGCGCTGAGCACGACCTTCGTGCGCAATGTCAATCATCACCGCATCGGGGTCGATCTCGATATAACGCGAAATCACCTCAAGCAGATCATCCTTTAACGCGCCCAACTCTGTCGGCGTCAGGTCTGTGCGGTCGTGCGTCAAAACCAATTGCAACCGTTCTTTGGCACTCTGCGCACTTTTTTGATTACCACGCTTAAAGAAATTCATCTTAGCCCCTCCCTGTCAAACGAGAAAGACGCTTCCAAAATCCATCGGAACTTTCCAAATCCATGAAGGGCACATCTTCCCCCATCAGACGCGCAGCGATATTTCTAAAGGCTTGCCCCGCTTTACTATCGCTGTCAAGCGCAATCGGCTGTCCGCGATTTGCCGCCACAATCACGGACTGGTCTTCCGGCACCACGCCAACCAAGTCAATTGCCAGCAAATCCAGCACATCATCGGGCGAAAGCATCTCCTGCTTCTTGACCATTTCAGGATTTACACGGTTCAAAATCAGAGACGGGCTACCCTTTTCCTCGGCTTCGAGAATGCCAATCACACGGTCGGCATCGCGCACGGCAGACACTTCGGGATTAGTCAACACTAAAACACGGTCAGCCGCAGCAATCGAGTTCTTAAAACCGCGTTCAATTCCGGCTGGGGAATCGATTAGCACCCAATCGCAAACTTCACGCAATTCATCGCCCAAACGCATCATATCGCTCGGAGAAAGCGCATTCTTATCGCGCGTTTGCGCCGCCGGGATCAAAAACAAATCCGGCATCCGCTTATCACGAATCATCGCCTGCTTCAAACGGCAGCGCCCCTCAACCACATCGACAATATCGTAAACGATGCGATTTTCAAGCCCCATAATCACGTCTAAATTTCGCAAGCCAATATCGCCATCCACGCAAACCACTTTTTGTCCACGCGAAGCCAGCGCCATCCCCAAACTTGCTACGGCGGTCGTCTTACCAACACCGCCCTTCCCTGAAGTTATCGTTATAATTTGAGCACTCATCAATTCACCTGATTCATTAGATGTAAGGGGCGGGATAACCCCGCCCTTACTGGTTTAAACTTATTTTCCATGCCAACCTTTTGCAAGGAATTTTCCGTTTTTTAGGATAATTTTCTGCGGACCTGTGCCCATCTTCGGCAAATTACCGATCTCAGACGCAATCTGTACCCGTGTCGGTTTCATTTCTAACGCAGAAACGGACGCGCTCTCCTTTTCACTTGCTCCTGCATGGACAGCGCCGCGCAGCCTGCCCCAAACAAGGATGTCTCCGCCCGCCACAATCTCCGCGCCGGGGTTCACATCCCCAACAACGACAACATTGCCGTCATACTCGACCCGCACCCCTGAGCGGAGGGTTTTATCCAGCCAGAGCGCGCCTGAATTTGGCGTTTCCGGCACCGGAGCGGGTGCTACCTGCACATTCGGTCGCTGCTTGGAGATACGAGTAGCCAACCCCAACAACTGCGCGGTCTGCACCGTTTTAGGCGATTCGCTAACCACCGCCCAGAGCGACACTTCGCGTTCCGAGAGCGCATCCCGCAAGTCAGACATTTCCGTTACACGCAAAATTTGCTCGCCCACATCCAATGCCAAACGCGCACCACGAAAGAAGCTCGCCTGTGCATCGATTTGCTCAAACAGCAAAGTCTGAAGCATCTGCCACTCCCCCGCCCCTAAGGAAACCAGCAAACCATCGCGTAAACCTTTGATATGGATAAGTTTATTTTGTGATGTCATTGTATTTTCAAATATGGAGTTCGGAGTCTCCCAACTTTGGCAGCCAATCTATATCAAAAGATGTTGGCGTCAATAACAGCGGTACGACGTACCCTAACCGTGAGGGCAAAAAGGGAACCACCAAGGCACAAAGAACGCCAAGTTTTTAAGGTAAAAAAACGAAAAAGATGACATTTCTGCCCAGTCTTGCCCATTTGGGTTGAGACTCTCTTCCTTTTTTTTCTCCTAAAACTCTGCGCCTTGGCGGTTGAAATCTTTTTTCACGATTAGATACCGCGCTACCATAACAGCAAAGCCCACAAATTATAGCATGAAGCCGTAGATAAGAAAAAAGCGCCCAAGTACTACAAGCGCTAAAAAGTTGTTGGTTAAATTTTCGTCCGCCCCCTCTGCCCTTCGGGCATCTCCCCAAAAAAATGGGGGAGAATCTCCTTCTCCCATTTTGGGAGAG
>JANTFU010000285.1 GCA_024763295.1 Anaerolineales bacterium | reverse complement strand
GGGCGCGTTGCCGACCTAATGACTTGGGGCTTGCTGGATGTCACCTGGGCATTTACCAGCATCACCACATCCGTCGTCTTTATGGCGATCATCAATTGGCGGTTGGCGCTGATCGTCTTTGCCATCATCCCGATACTGGTCTTTGTCGGCGTGCGCTTTCGCAAATATATTTTGGTTGAATTCCGCCGTTCACGGCGCGCCAACTCCAAGATCACGGGCGCCTACAACGAAAACATCACCGGCGTGCGTGTGGTCAAGGCGCTCGGTCGTGAAGATGAAAATCTCTATGAATTCCAAGACCTGACAACCGAGATGTACCAATCATCCTACAAAGCCGCCTGGCTCTCGGCGCTCTTTTTACCGGCTGTGCAAATTGTCGCTGCCATCGCGCTGGGATCGATTGTCTGGTACGGCGGCATCCAAGCCCAAGCCGGATTACTAACCGTCGGCGGGATTCACGCCTTCGTCTCTTATCTGACCTTTATGCTTTGGCCCGTTCAGGATATTGCGCGTGTCTACGCAGAGATGCAGCACTCGATCGCCTCTGCGGAACGCATCTTCACACTGCTTGATACCGTTCCCGAAGTCTATTCCCAACCCGGTGCTGAACCCGCTAAAACCCTGCTCGGAGAGATCGAGTTTGAGCATGTGGATTTTTACTACGAAGAACGCAAGCCCGTTCTGAAAGATTTTACACTCAAGGTCAAACCCGGTGAAATGATTGCCCTCGTCGGTCCGACCGGTGGCGGCAAATCAACGATTGTTAACCTGCTGTGTCGCTTCTACGAACCCAAACGCGGACGCGTGCTCATCAACGGACGCGACTACACCGAATATACGCTCGAAAGCATCCACGACAAAATTGGGATCGTGCTCCAAACGCCCCATCTCTTCTCCGGCACGGTGCGTGACAACATCCGCTACGGTCGCTTAAACGCCAGCGATGCGGATATCGAAGAAGCCGCCAAGCTCGCGGGCGCACACGATTTCATCAGTGACCTATCGAAGGGTTACGATGAAAATGTTGGCGAAGGCGGCGTACTGCTCTCAACAGGGCAAAAACAACTCGTTAGCTTGGCGCGTGCCATACTCTCGAAACCGGAACTCTTCATTATGGATGAGGCGACTTCCAGCGTTGATACACTGACCGAAGCGCTGATCCAGCGCGGGATGGAAAATTTAATGAAGGGGCGCACCAGCTTTGTCGTCGCCCATCGTCTCTCAACCATCCGCCGCGCAGACAGAATCTTGGTCATTGAAGACGGTCGTATCGCAGAAATGGGCACACACAAGGAATTACTACAAGAAAAAGGGCATTATTATCGCCTTTACACCCAACAATTCCGCCAAGAACTTGAAACACAGTATGGCGGCATGGCAACCACAGTCCCAAATCCAATCGCGGCGAATTAAGGACTACAATAGAGACAGGCGAAAGCTTGTCTCTTGCTTCTTAATTAAAGATGTGGATGTGATAGAATTTTGAATGCTGTTTGTAAGGTTGCTGTTATGTAATGTGGAAGAAGCATAGGTAAAATAAACGCATAGGAGAATCGTGCTATGACCACTGTTTTATATATAGAAGATAATTTCGAAAATCGCATTCTTGTACGACGGGTGTTGCAAGCCGAAGGCTACGAAGTTGCTGAGGCGACTTCGGCTTCAGAAGCCTTGAATATCCTAAAGGACCTGAAACCCGACCTAATTTTGACCGACATCAACATGCCTGAAATGGACGGTTATACCCTAACCGCCAAAATCAAAGAGATGCCCGATTTTCAACATACGCCAGTCGTTGCGATGACCGCAAACGTGATGCGAGGAGACAAAGAACGCTCCCTGAAAGCCGGTTGCGACGGCTATATCCAAAAACCGATTGATATAGATTTGCTCGCCGGGCAAGTTGAACGCTTTATCAAAAAAGCAGGCGCGAAATAAGCGTGCTTTTTCCTATTAAATCCCCTTCTAACATAACGAGATATATATGAGCCCAAACACTGAACCCCAAAAAAACACCAATCTAAAAGACGCCACGGTGCTTGTCGTGGAAGACAATGTTTCAAACTTTGTCCTGATTGCACGCATGTTAGGCTACCTAGGTATTCACTGCGAGTGGAAAACTTCGGGATACGAAGTTGTGGAATACGCTGATACACTTCCCCGTCTGGATTTGGTCTTGATGGATATCCGCTTGCCTTACGAAGATGGCTACGCCGCACTCAAAAAAATTCGTAGCTCTGAGCGGCTTAAGGAAACAACCATCGTCGCCGTCACTGCCGAAGCCAGTTCTCAGCAGATCAAAAAAGCACGCGCAGCCGGCTTTGATGGCTTTTTGGGCAAACCGCTTGATCCTGATCGTTTTCCGGATCAAATTCGACGCATCTTAAACGGAGAAGCCGTTTGGGAACTTCAATAACGGAAAACTAGATGACAACGGAAGATACTGGGCTCCCCACAAAAAACACAGCCGGACAACCTAAATTTAAAAAACGTTTGGCACGCTCAATGGTCATTGCACTATTGAGTTTTGCTGTTTTACCGGTTCTAATTATGGGGGTCACAGGGTATTTACGAGCGAGAACATTGCTGGAAACACAAATCACGACGCAATTGCACAGCTTGGCAGATGTGCAGGGCGAGGCTTTTGCTAAAACCTTTGAAACAAAAACAATTCGTCTCGATCGCTTAAGCCGACGCTCAGGGTTTTTGCACGCGCTCACCAAACTAATAGAAGTGCCCAGGAATACAATTTATACAAAAGTCGTCCAAGATGAATTTGATGCGGTCAGCAACCCGGATGGTACGCCTATCTTTGACGAATTTTTTGTAATGAACACCGATGGGGAAATTTACGCGGCATCCAACACTAATTGGGTTGGCATCTCGCTGGCAGACACGCCCGAATACGAACAGCTAGTCGGAGAGAATAAGCATGAATTTAGCGTATATGGTTTTGCAGAACTTTTCCCCGATCAATTTGTAATTCTTTCCCCCGCTTCGCTGCAAAACAGCAAAAAAGAACCACTGGGAACTTTGGTTGGCGTAACCGGCAGCGAAAAAGTTCGTGCCTATCTTGATGCCATTCAAACCGGAAACCCTTCGGTGCAAGCCTACCTTCGTTCTTCAACAAATGATGTTTTTGTGCACATCGACCCATATCGCAAAGTCCTGACAAGCTTTGAGCCGCAACCGGAGCAATTAGAATCTATTGTTACATTTTTGGCTGCTCCGACAGGGAAATTGATGCGCTTTGATAACCACGAAGATATGGAAGTGGTTGCTCATGCGCGTTTGATTGAGCCGATAAACACTGCCCTAATTCTTGAAATCCCCACCAGCGTTGCCTATGGTCAACTGGAGAGTTTAGCACCTTTCACGATTCTGCTTTTCTTTGGCACTTTGCTGGTTTTGGGCGTAGTGCTTTGGCTCGCCACCAACCGTATT
>JANTFU010000284.1 GCA_024763295.1 Anaerolineales bacterium | reverse complement strand
TTGATTTCTTTTCCAGTGTTTATTTTGGAAACGCTTCCGGCGGTTTGGCGGATGCTTCTCGGCAGGCGCGTACAGATGACTATTATCTGATTGGCACCGATAATTTCACGGCGGGCACTTTTAGAAAAATTTTATTGGATGAGCAAAATCAGCCGCTTGAAACCGTTGCTGAGATACCCGATTTCGATGCCCGTCAACGAGATTGGTATCGCAACGCACTCGCTGCGGACAAGAACATTTGGAGTGAACCCTATCTGCTTTTCACCGGGCAAGATATGGCAATTGCCAATAGTGTTCCGGTCTATGATGCTCAAGACCACTTCTTGGGGGTTGCAACGATAGAGATATTTTTAGATGATTTTTCAAAGTTGTTGGCAGACAACAGCCGCCAGAGTGATAAACCAAACGGGCAAAGTTTCATTATTGAACCGAATGGTCTGCTAATCGCAGCATCGCAATATCCGGTTCTTGCTACTGCTTCAGGCGCAGAAGAATATACGCGCCAAAGTCTTCGCGACATCGAAGCACCGCAAGTACAAGCGCTGGTTGATTTTCTGGACAAATCAAATATTGATTTGGCAACCATCGCGGCTCCCCTTCACTTTCGTGTGAAAACCGAGCAAGGTGACTATCTGGTTTCCATCCAGTCAATCAGCGGCGACCAGCAACTCGATTGGCTGACCGTTGTCGTATATCCTGAAGCAGTTTTCCTCGGGGCTATAGCTCAGCAAGGTCGGGCTGCCATTGCGGTTTTTCTTGTTGTAGGGCTTGTCGTCTTTCTTTTATCCATTTACTTTTCAAACTTGCTCTTACGCCCGAATCTGCGGCTAATCCACAGTATGCGCTCGCTGGACTTTGATAACCCTGTGGTTGACCCGCCGATGACGCACTTTACCGAACTTAATCAACTCAGTACCGCTTTTGCCGAAGTATCCAACCGCCTACATCATGCTTTAAGGGACTTACGCGAGGAAGTAGCCGAGCATCAGCAAAGTAAAGAACAACTTTTGCTCAGCGAAGCTCGTTACCGTTCTACGGTTGAAGATGCACCGGGCTTCTTATGTCGTTTTACCCCCGCATACGAAATCACCTTTGCCAACAAATGTTATGCAGAATATTTCAATATGACAACAGCAGAGATTCTCGGTTTAAACTTCATGCAATTCGTTTATGAACCGGATCGCGAAAAGGTTATGCGTGAGCTTCACCTGCTCAATAGCGAAAAGCCGGTTGGCTCGCTTACGCAGCGCACTTATTTGCCCAATGGCGAAATTCACCATCAACGCTGGATAAATCACGCAATTTTCTCGCAGAATGGCGAAGTGATTGGTTATCAAGCCTTTGGCGAAGATATTCAAGAGGAATATAAAACACGTCAGGCACACAATGCGCTCTACCGTATTTGGCAGGCAGCAAACCGCGTTTCGACCCTTAATGAACTTTACCCAGCCATCCACACGATTATTCAAGAAGTGGTTTCGTTCAAAAATTTGATTATTGCGCTCTACGATGAAGAGCGCGAACTGCTTATCCCGTCTTATTTTGTAGATGAGCAAGATGCAGCACCTGATGCCACCGTTTCTATGCAGGGACCCTCCGCCTACGTCTTGGAAACGCAAGCCTCCTTGCTTTGTACCGCTCAAGAATTCCTCGCGCTCAAACCCGAAACCAATCCCGATGCAATCTATGGCTCGATGCCCAAAATTTGGCTGGGTGTGCCCCTGACGCTAGGCGAGAAGGTGATTGGGATTATCGCCACACAAGACTATGAGGACGAAACAGCGCTTGGCGCATACGAAAAAGAATTTCTCGAACAGCTTTCCCCGGCAATTGCCGCCACGATTGCTCGCCACCGCGCGGTTGCAGAGATTCAGGCTTATGCCCAAACCAACGCATTGCTTTTCAGGGCTTCACAAGTTATTAACGAAGCCTTACACGCACAAAGTTTGTATCGGGCGCTTTATCGTTTTATCAGCGAAGTCATGGACTGCGATACTTTTATCATTTCAGACTACGCTCCCGAAGCCAAAACCATCACCTGTGCCTTTTTAGTCCAAGATGATATCGAACAGGATGGCAGCACATTTCCGGTGTTGCCACTTAACTCAAAAGGGGAAGGAACCCAAAGCCGCGCTATCCTGAGTAAAAAAGCTCGGCTCGTAAATGACTATCTCGCCGAATTGCGAACATCACAAAATTCGTACCAGATCGATGATGACGGGAAGCTGCACCGCGTGGATCCCCATACCATCACAAATGAAAAGGTTGCCCGCTCCGCGCTGATTGTGCCGCTGATTTTGCGTGGGGAGGTGAGCGGGGTGATCCAAGTGATGAGTTATCAACAAAATGCCTACACCCTCGCCGACTTGCGTCTTCTCGAAGCGCTCAGCAGTCAGATCGGCATTGTCCGCACCAATATTGGGCTTTACGAGCAAGCACAAGCCGAAATTGAGATGCGCAAAGCAGCCGAAGAAAATTTGCGCACTCTCAACGCACAACTGGAAGAAAGCATTCATGCGCGCACCAAAGAATTATTTGACCGCATCGCAACCGTCGAAAAACTTAATACGGGCATGGCAAATATCCTTCACGATCTCAATATTGCCAAGAAAAAGGCAGAATTGACTGCATTCGAATTGCGCGAATCCAATACCGAATTAGAATCTTTTACATACTCTGTCTCGCACGACTTGCGTGCGCCCTTGCGCCATATTCAAAGTTTTGCAAAACGGATTTACGATGACGTTGGCGATCATTTGGATGAAAAAGATCAGCGCTATTTTCAAAATCTTTTTAAAGCCAGCGATAAAATGGAAAATCTAATTCAGGATATGCTCGAACTCTCACGCGCCGGACGGGTCGATTTTCATCTCAAACGCTTAGACATGAACGCTATTGTCGGAAGCGTGCGCGAAGAGTTGTTTGATGAGGTCGAGGGGCGGGATATCCGTTGGAAAATTGCTACCCTGCCCAATGCCGAGGGCGATCCGGGGCTTATTAAAATCGTTTGGACGAACCTAATTGGGAACGCCGTCAAATATACTCGTCCGCGTCAGGTGGCAGTCATCGAGATTGGCTCGCTACCCATAGACCATCCCGGTGCCATTGCAGATCAACAAGTCTTCTTTATCCGTGATAATGGCGTTGGTTTTGATGATACCTATATCGATAATCTTTTCGGCGTTTTTCAGCGTTTGCACCAAGATGATGAATTTGAAGGTAATGGAATCGGGTTGGCGACGGTGCGCCGCATTGTGTTGCGGCACGGAGGACGAGTTTGGGCAGAAAGTGCCCTCGAAGGTGGGGCGACATTTTATTTCTCACTGCCCATTCGGGTACAATCAGAAAGCTGAAACGAGAAAACTTAACTAACTACATGACATTTTTTAGTAGAACCGTTCGTTGGTTGAGTAGGCGATGCTTTTCGCCGTATCGAAACCAACAAGTTGGCAAAAACCGCCAAGATTTGTGGTTTCGATACGCTTTTCGCTCCGCTCAACCTACTCA
>JANTFU010000283.1 GCA_024763295.1 Anaerolineales bacterium | reverse complement strand
GAAGTTACGTTTTTTTCCGTAAAACTCAAAAAACATCCGTGTTTTTCCGTGCTTTCCGTGTACAAAAGGATGAAACCACAAAAAACGTTAGAAGCAGAAAGAAATCAAACTCTAATGCAAAAAATCGCGCGGCTTACACTGGGGTTGCTGTTCCTTGCCTTGCTGGCTGCCTGTGCGCAACTCCCAATCAACGAGCAACAGCCAACATCCACGCCCACCACCGTAGCCGTCCTCTTGCCGACATCCACGCCAACAGAGACGGTGCCACAAAACCCAAACACGCCACAAACCCTACGGATTTGGCTGCCCCCCGAATTTGATCCCAACGCGGAGACCGCAGCAGGAGAAATCCTACGCGAACGCTTGGCAACCTTTGAAAGCCGCCGCCCCGACCTAACGCTCGAAATCCGCATCAAAGCCAGCGAAGGGGCTACCAACCTGCTAGACGCGCTCCGCACCACGCAAAAAGCCGCGCCCGATATTCTGCCCGATCTGGTTGCCCTCTCACGTCCAGACCTGGAAGCCGCCGCACAGGAAGGCATTCTGCATCCCATCGACGGGCTGAGTGAATTACTCAACGACCCCGATTGGTATCCCTACGTCCGCCCTTTGGCACGCATTCAAAACTCGATTTACGGTTTTCCCTTTTCGGCAAATCTTTTTGGGCTGGTCTACCGTCGCAACGAAAAATTTGAAGACGCCCCCGAACTGCCCACTCTCGAAAGCCTTAATGACCAAGGAAGCCAAATTCTTTTTCCTGCCGATAGCGCCGCTGCCGACCTGAGTTTCTGCCTTTACAGCACTTACCACATCCCCTTGCTCAACGAACAAGGGCAACCCACGCTTGATAACGAAGCCTTAACCAACGTACTGACCTTTTACCAAAGCGCCAGTATCGCCGCCAAATCCGGCAATTATCAAACCTACGACGCCCTCTGGGATAATTTTCTCATCCAGCCGCAGCTTGCCTTTACCGGCTGGACAAACGATTATCTGCAAAAAGTGCCCGGGGATGCCGAAATCGTCCCCATCCCTGCTCCAAACGGGGAAAGCTGCGCCTTGGCAACTGCCTGGAGTTGGGCATTAGCCGGATCGTCCACGGAGCTTCAGCCTGCTGCCGTTGAATTGGCTGAATACCTGTCGGATAGTGCCTTTCTCGCCGAGTGGACAGCGGCACTGGGCACCCTGCCCACGCGCCCAACGGCTATCGCCGAAGACCAAAGCGCATTTCAGGCGCTTAGCTTGGTGGCGCAGCCGATTCCGCCAAACGATATAGCGGCGTTACTAAGCGAAAAATTCAGGGCGGCAACCATGTCTGTTTTACAAGACCAAGTTGACCCAAGTGCGGCAGCGGCTGAAGCATTGAGCGGTCTCCAATAGAATTCTCATCTTCGCGTGCTACAATAATGGGGTTGTATCCCGTAATCTCAATAACAACAAAAGGAAAATAAAATGAAACTAAGCGATAAATTAGCCAACTTGATGAACGCTCAAATCGGAAATGAAATGGGCGCTGCGATGCAATACTTGCAAATTGCCACCTATTTTGATGCACGTTCTTTGCCCAAATTTGCCCAGTTCTTCTACACCCAATCCGCAGAAGAGCAGGCACATGCGATGAAATTCTTGCACTATATGCTTGAAATCGGCGCGGAAGTACACATCCCCACAATTGAAGCGCCCGTTTACGAGATTGCCGACACCGCCGCCGCTTTCCAGATGTCTGTGGACTGGGAGCATGAAGTGACCGAGCAAATCTATGCGCTGATGGATATTGCCGTTGCAGACCGTGATTATGCTTCGCAGACCTTTTTGCAGTGGTTCGTAACCGAACAGGTTGAAGAAGTTTCAAGCATGGAAACACTGCTCGAAGTAGTCAACCGCGTTGGCGAGAAAAATCTCTTTATGATCGAGAGTTATCTCGAACGCACGCCCGAAGAGGAATAGGCGTTCAGTCAATCGCTTCTTCTGACAGATAAACGCAAAATCCCCTGTGAAAAAAACACAGGGGATTTTTTGATTTCATTCTCGACTTCGGTTAAGTATCATCCTAAAAACAGCGTAGATGTGCATTGCATCCGATAGGATGCGTTGCACATCGGGTCTAGTAAAGCAAATTTGAGTTTGCTTCCCCGACTTGCAGCGCACTTTTCAAGTGCAATGCAAGTCTAGTAATAATATGCGCACAGATACGAAAACTAATTCAACTCCACATCATGCGGATGTGACTCACGCAGTCCGACAGCCGTCATGCGGGTGAAGATTGCTCGCTCGTGCAGTTCTTCGAGGCTGTGGGCGTTTGAGTAGCTCATGCCGGACTGCAAGCCGCCGACCAATTGACGCAGCACTTCGCGCACCGAGCCGCGATATGGCACAGAAGCATCCACGCCTTCAGAGACGTAATCTTCGACTTCTTCTTGAGAAACATTCCCTTCGCCTTCACGAGATTTGCGCGCCACATTCGCCTGCAAGGACGCCATCCCGCGCGAGACTTTATAACGGTGTCCTTTGCGAGTAATGAAGATGCCCGGGCTTTCGTCCGTGCCTGCCAGCAGGCTGCCGAGCATGACGGTTGATGCGCCTGCGGCAACCGCTTTAACGACGTCGCCAGATGTGCGGATGCCGCCATCGGCAATGATCGGGATGCCCTGCCTGCGGGCAACTTCTGCCGCTTGCATCACGGCGGTCAACTGCGGGACGCCCGAACCTGCCACGAGACGGGTAATACAGATTGAGCCGGGTCCCACGCCGACTTTGACGGCATCTGCGCCCGCGTCGATCAAACGTTGTGTGCCATCTGCGGTGGCGACGTTGCCGCCGATGATCTGCGCTTGGGGGAATTCTTTGCGAATGGCTTGAATAATTTCGACTTCCTGTGTTGAGTCGCCGTGCGCGATGTCAACGACGATGGCATCTGTGCCGGCTTCGAGCAATTTTTCAACGCGCTTCAACTCGGTCGATTTCACGCCAATCGCTGCGCCCACCGCGAGGCGTCCACGCGCATCTTTGGTGGCATTTGGATATTCTTTGAGCTTCAACATATCTTTGACGGTAATCAAGCCTGTCAGGCGCCCGTCTTCGTCGACCAAAGGGAGTTTCTCGATTCTATGCTTGTGTAAAATCGCTTCCGCTTTGACCAAATCCGTATCCGTCGGCGCAGTCACGACATCTTTGGTCATTACTTCGCTGAGCAGGCGGGAGTCATCTCTCTCGAAGAGCAGGTCACGGGTGGTGACAATGCCAACCACGCGCTCATCTTCATCCACAATCACGATGCCGCCGGTATATGTATCTTCAACGACCTGCCGGACATCTTTCACGGTGTCGGTTTCGTGCAGCGAGAGCGGGTTATCGACCACATAGGTTTCGGTCTTTTTCACGCGCATCACTTGGCGCACTTGCTCATCAATCGACATAAAGCGATGGATGATGCCAATCCCGCCCGCGCGCGCCATCGCGACTGCCATTTGGCTTTCTGTAACCGTATCCATGTTGGCAGAAATAATCGGGATGTGCAAATC
>JANTFU010000282.1 GCA_024763295.1 Anaerolineales bacterium | reverse complement strand
GAGGGGGGAAGGACTTCTGATGCCTCCCCAATGGGGGGACTTTTCTTCTCTCCCCCATCGGGGGAAAGAAGTCCAAAGGACAGAGATGGGGCGTTAACGGGAACAATCACCCTCGCCAAATCAAAGCTCAATTGTTGCACCCCAGCCGAACTCACGAACGATTCGGTGAGGAAGGTTTGGGCGTCGCAGAGTTCTGATAAGCGGTATCCCGTTTCGGGGTCTGCACCCAAGAATCTTCTGTATCCTGCATTTTCATCATAAATAATGAGGGCGGAATCGAGTTCGGGCATCCACTCGCGGATGATGTCGTGCGCGCGGGGGATGTCTTCTTCGGGGTTGTCGTAGATCAGGTGGCGGTAGGTGCGGCGCAGGTAGTCGTGGACGATGGGGTTGCCCCAGAGATGCTCGTAGAAGATTTCGAGTTGGAGGGAGAAATCGAGCAGGTTGTGGTCGAGACAGTATTGGCGGAAGCGATTGGCGCAATCCTGTGTGTCGGCATAGATGCGGCGCTGGGCGGGATCGCCGAGCCAAGCCTTGTCGAGCCTTTCGCCGATTTGGGTGTGTGGGAAGCCAATGGCAGCGGCTTTGTTGAGGTTGTCGAGAATTTGGCTGTAGAGGCGGTTGCGGTTGATGGTGAGCGACTCGAAATAGCCTTCTTCATCGAGCAGCGGGCGGACGAGATGTGCCATATAGTATTGGGCGGTTTCGAGCGTAAGAAAAATGGGCGGCTGGTCGGGATGCGCGAAGCCTGCGGGTTCGGCAGCGAGCGTCCAGAAGAGATCGACCATGCGACGGGCGAGACCACCGACTGTGGCGAGGGTCACTTCGCCGCCTGCGCCGATTTCAGGGCTTTGGAGAATTTCCTTGTATGGCTCTTGCAGTGTGCGTTGGGGCGTGAGCACGAGAATACTCTCGGCGGGAACGTCCTGCTCGAGGAGATAAATCATCCGCTCTACGCCGACGGTGGTCTTGCCACTGCCGGCAATCCCTTGCAGGAAGATGCGGGTGTTGAGGGGCGCGGTGATGATGTTAATTTGGGGTTGGGTTAGGGGCATATTGCACCGATATTGGTCTCACGCAAAGACGCTAAGGCGCAAAGGATTAAGAAGAAAAAACTTAGCGGCTCTGTGTCTTTGCGTGAGTTAGGTTTTGAAAGATTTTTATGAGGGTATAGGAGGCGGGGGGCTTTGTCAAGCGGAGATTTAAATAAAAAAAGCGCGGAAATCAACGCCGCGCTTTTTGGCAATAAAGGAAGATCCTACTTGCCTTTAAATTTGAGAATCGAGTAAACCGGACAGAAGTTCAAAGCTGCGGTAACTGCCATGATAACGGCGATGATGAGTCCCCAAATGCCAACGACGTGCATGAAATAAAGTACAGCCAAAACCAGCGCTACAACAAAACGGATCATACGGTCGTTCTTGCCAACATTCTTTTTCATTTTTTCTCCTTTTGGATAATAAAAACAAGGTGTTCTGTTTATAAAACACCTTGTTTTTGAAAAGTTACTACGAAAGCGCCAACTCCATTAACTTTTGAATGCGGGTAGCCATACTTGCAGGGTCGGGGTGTAAGCCTTCGACCAGCAGAGCGTTGTCGAAAATTTGCTCAATAATCTCGTTTTGCAGGTCGGCATCTTTGCCAAGCAAGCCCTTTAAAATGGCGTGCGAGGGATTTAGTTCCAAAATCTTCTTCGGGACTTCGTAATCCTTGCCGAGATAGCGGTACACGCGCTGCATTTCAGGATTCAAACTGTCATCGGGATCAACCAGACGGGCAACAGATTGCGACAAGCGTTTGGATGCACGCACATCGGTGACTCGCTCGCCGAGTTCTTCCTTGAAACGTTTGAGCAGCGTGGAGAAATCGTCCTCGGCGATCTTTTCCGCTTCGCTCTCCTTTTCGCTGGCTTCCGTTTCCTCAACATCTGCCTGAGCCACATTTTTCAACTCGTACTCTTTGTACTTGCGCAAGCCCATCAGCATAAACGAATCGAGCGGATCGGTCAGCAGCAGAACTTCGGTACCCTTCGACTGGAAGTAGTCAAGATGCGGGCTGTGCAGCACGGATTTCGGATCGTCGCCAACGATGTAGAAAATCTCTTTTTGACCTTCCCGCATCCGTTCGATGTATTCGTCCAGCGAAGACCATTCTTCTGGTTTTTGGTTGGTTTTGAAGCGCAGCAGCGGCTGGATTTTTTCGGTCTCGAAAGGCTCGGCGGCGATGCCCTGCTTCAGGTAGAGACCAAACTCTTTCCAGAATTCGTTATATTTCTCGGTATCGTCTTTGGCGAGCTTCTCCAGTTCACGGATGACCTGTCCCGTAACGATTTTCTTCAGCTTGGGCATGAAGCCGCTTGCCTGCACGGTTTCGCGCGAGACATTCAGCGGCAGGTCTTCAGAATCGACCACGCCCTGCACAAAGCGCAGATATTCGGGCAGCATGTCTTTGTTGTATTCGTCAATTAGGATGTTGCGCGAGTAGAGTTTAAGACCATCTTCCTTGCGCAGGGAGAACATGCCGCGCTCGCCTTTGGCAGGGATGTAGAGCAGCGCATAGACCTGTAACGGTGCATCGGTCACAGCGTGGATGCGTAGCAGCGGCTCTTCGAATTCCATCGTCATTTGGCGGTAGAAGTCGTTGTACTGGTCGTCGGTAATCTCGTTGCGGGCGCTGCGCCAAAGCGATGTTTGTTGATTGGCTTGTGATTCGCTGTCGCCGATGTAGATCGGGAAGCCGATATAGTCGGAATGTTTTTTGATGATGTTGCGGATGGTGTTCTCGTCCGCAAATTCGGCGGCATCTTCTTTGAGTTTGATTTCGATCTTGGTGCCGCGTTCATTCATCTCGGCGGGGCTAACTTCGAAGCTGTCTTCGCCTGTGGCGTACCATTGTACGGCTTTGGCGCGCGGTTTAAAGGAACGGGATGTCACCCGCACCCAGTCGGCAGCCATGAAAACGGAATAAAACCCAACGCCGAACTGACCGATCACGGTAGCGATATCCACTTCACTGTCGCGCGTGGCTTCGATAAAGTTCCGCGCCCCGGATTGGGCAATCGTTCCAAGATTTTCGATAATCTCGTCTTTGGTCATCCCGATGCCCGTATCCTGAATGGTGAGCATGCGTTCATCTTTATCGACGTTGATATGGATTTTGAGTTCTGCTTCGGGATCGAGTACGTTTTGGTTGGTGAGCATCTCAAAGCGTAGACGGTTGAGCGCGTCGGACGCATTCGAGAGCAGCTCGCGTAAGAAAACTTCGCGGTCTTTGTAGAGCGAGTGAATGAGGATATTGAGTAGTTGTTTTGTTTCGGCTTTGAAGGTAAAGGATTGAGAATCAGACATAAAGCGCCTCCTAACATGACTCTGCGATGAGCGTGCTTTTACGTCGAAGCGGTTTCGCATCTCCTAAAAGACTGCTTCAGTGGGAAAGCTGCTTCGCAGATTCGTATAAATATTGTTGTCCTGAAAATTTCTATCTGATTTTACTCGGAGAGTGTTGGAGGAATGTAAAAAAGTGCTTGTTTTAGGTGAAATC
>JANTFU010000281.1 GCA_024763295.1 Anaerolineales bacterium | reverse complement strand
TATCGGTCGTTGAGAAGTTTTCCTTGTGCCATCGTGTTTAGATTATAACGTAAGTGAGACCTGCATTGCACTTGAAAAGTGCGTTGCAGGTCGGGTTATTTAGCTCAACCCGAAGTGCAACGCATCCAATCGGATACAATGCACTTCTAGCGAGTATAATTTATCCATGTCCATCTTAACAGGAAAAAAGATACTGCTCGGCGTCTCCGGTTCGATTGCTGCCTACAAAGCTGCGGATTTGGCGTCGAAATTGACTCAAGCCGACGCGCGCGTGGACGTGATCTTGACCGGCGCTGCCAAGCATTTTGTTTCGCCCCTTACTTTTCAATCGTTAACGGGACGAAAGGCATATACCGATGCCGATCTTTGGCGTAGCGAAGCGCATGTGTTACACGTTGGTTTGGGGCATTCTGCCGATCTGCTTGTTATTGCGCCCTGTACAGCCAATACCCTCGCCAAACTCGCGCACGGACAGTCGAACGATTTGCTCAGTATCACGGCGTTAGCGGCACAATGTCCCGTCATGGTCGCGCCCGCAATGGATGTGGGCATGTATGAGCATCCCGCCACGCAGGAGAATGTGCGCATTCTGCGCGAACGCGGCATTTATGTGGCTGGTCCCGCCGAGGGACGGATGGCGTCGGGCTTGGTCGGGCGTGGACGTATGCTAGAGCCTGCTGAACTGCTGGGGCATATCCGTGTAGTCTTGGGACGCGCAACGGGCGCGTTGGCGGGCAGAAAAGTGGTCGTCACGGCGGGCGGCACACAAGAAGCCATCGACCCGGTGCGCTTTATCACCAATCGCTCGTCGGGCAGGCAGGGATATGCCGTCGCGCAAGCCGCGCTGGATGCCGGTGCGGACGTGACGCTCATCTCCACGCCGACGGCGCTGGCGTATCCAGTGGGCGCGAACGTCATCTCCGTGCGCAGTGCACAGGAGATGCTCGAAGCGGTCTTGCAAGAATCGGCGGGCGCGGATGCGCTGATTATGGCGGCTGCCGTCGCTGATTTTCGTCCGCGCAATGTGGCGGGGAACAAGCTCAAAAAACGGGACGGGATTCCGCAGATTCAACTCGAAGCCGCCCCAGATATTCTCGCAAGCGTAGCAAGCCTAAATTCAGGGGCGTCGCGTCCACAATTTGTGATAGGATTTGCGGCAGAGAGTCGCGATCTGCTCGCGAACGCAGCCGAGAAAATGGCGTCCAAAAAATTGGATATGATCGTGGCAAACGATATTTCGGCGACAGATGCGGGTTTTGATGTAGCGCAAAATCGCGTCACACTGCTGACACCGGATGGCAACGTAGAAAAACTTTCGCTACGCAGTAAATTTGCTGTAGCGGAGGCAATTATTGTTAAACTTGTAGGCTTATGGGAGTAGGTAATGCGCGTATTGGTCATCTCTGATATTCATTCGAATTATACGGCGCTTGAAACCGTCATCAAAGATGCGGGGCATTTTGATTCAGTTTGGTGTTTGGGGGATGTGGTCGGCTACGGTCCCGACCCGAATGCCTGCGTAGAGTTGCTCAGCGAGCAGCCAAATTTGGTCTGCGTTTTGGGCAACCACGATGTAGCCGCATTAGGGCGAATGCCCAAAGAATCGTTCAACGCCGATGCACGCCGCGCGCTAGAATGGCAGGAGCGTGTACTTTCAGCTTCGAGCATGGATTTTTTAAAGACTCTGCCGCAAGAATATATTCCCAATGAGCATGTCACGCTGGTGCATGGCAGTCCGCGCGACCCCGTTTGGGAATATATTCTCAATACGCTGGCAGCCCGCATGAATTTTGATGCTTTCGACACCGATCTTTGCTTTATCGGGCATACACACGTCCAGAGTGTTTTTCATTATGACACCGCAACAGATCGCGTGCAGATGGATATTCCGCAAGTTGGTTTTCCCATCAAGCTAACGGGGAAGAATATTCTCAACCCCGGCTCGGTCGGGCAACCGCGTGACCGTGATCCGCGCGCGGCGTATGGACTTTTTGATACCGAAAAGCTGACTTGGGAACCGCAGCGCGTGGAATATGATATTGAATCCGTGCAGGCGCGCATCCGCGAATCTCGTCTACCGGAAAAACACGCCCTGCGTTTGGCGGAAGGCTGGTAGTCGCTCTCCGTTCAACTTGGTTGCAAATTTTAGCCCAATGCTCGGCGTTGGGCTTTTTTCGTTAAAACGTGACGTTAGGCATTGCGTCTGTAAGATGCGTTGCACAGCGGGTCTTGGGAAATATCCCGATTGCAACGCACTTTTCCAGTACAATGCAATCTTTTCTCTGAAATCGGGAACTTTATTGCGCATCAAGGCGTCTTTATTGTAAACTGATGAAGAGATGCAATCGCTTTGCATCCAAGAGAAGGAGAAAAAATGAAACGCTACTGGTTGATTTTAGTTGCTTTTTTAGTCTTGCTTTCAAGCTGTGCGGGAGCTGCCACGAAAGATAATTACGCGATGGAAGAAAGTGTGGCAATGGGGATGCCCGCCGCCGCACCGATGGAGATGGAAGTTTACGCCGACTCCGCCATGGACGAGAGCGCGCGCTCGGTCTCGACGGGCGTGGAACCAGCCACACAAGAGCGCTTGGTCATCAAAAACGCGGAGTTGAGCATCACTGTCGATGACCCGCTCAAGAGCATGGACGCCATTGCGTCACTCGCCGATTCGCTGGGCGGGCATGTAGTATCCTCCAACACATACCAAACCTATAGCACGAACGGCGCGCGCATTCCCGAAGGCAACATCACCATTCGCGTCCCATCCACGAGCTTGAATCAGGCACTGGAGACGATTAAAGCCGGCGCAGTCGAGGTTGAAAACGAAACTGTTTCGGGCGAGGATGTCACTGATCAATATGTCGATTTACAATCACGCTTGAAGGCAAAGCAAGCTGCCGAAGCCAAACTGCTGGAGATTATGGACGCCGCCCGCACAACGGAAGATACGCTGGAAGTCTATGCCCAGTTACAGCAAATCCAGAGCGACATCGAAGTTTTGCAGGGACAGATTAATTATTACGAGCGTTCTGCGGCGATGTCGTCGATTAGCGTGCGTGTGATTGCGACCGAAAAGTCACAGCCGATTGAGATTGGCGGCTGGGAACTTGGTGAAACCGCCAGCGAAGCCGTCCAAGACCTAATCGACTATATGCAGGGTTTCGTCCAGTTCCTAATCCGCTTTATCATTTTCGTGCTGCCCGTACTGATCACACTGGCACTGCCCTTCTATGTGGTCTTCATTGTCATCCGCCTCTTTGTCCGCAAACGCCGTGCGAAGAAAGAAGCGAAGGCTGAAGTGAAAGCAGAATAATTTTTGTGAAGTAGTGAAAGCCCGAACTGTTCTTGAGATGGTTCGGGCTTTTTGTTTAATGGGGATTAGGGAGTAGGTAATCAGGCAATCAGGGAACAGGCAATCAGGTATATAGGAACTCCCCCGTCACCTAATACTTGACAAATAAATATTTAATTTCCCCTGATTCCTAATCAACTAATTCCTGATTCCCACCCCCCATGCTACAATTCACCATCTTCGTCCAAAGGAAAGGTGTCCCATGCAAGTATTACCGACTTCCATTGATCCCAA
>JANTFU010000280.1 GCA_024763295.1 Anaerolineales bacterium | reverse complement strand
GCCCCGGTATGGCAGGCGGGACCTGCTGGCTCGGTCAGCAAAATCAGCGTATCGGCATCGCAATCTACCAAAATTTGGCGGACGTGCATAAAGTTACCCGATGTAGCCCCTTTGAGCCAAAGCTCGTTGCGGCTGCGGCTCCAGAAATGTGCTTTGCCCGTTTCCCTTGTCAGGCGAAAAGCATCAGCATTCATCCATGCGACCATGAGAATATCTTTGGTCGCTTCATCCTGCACAATCGCGGGGATTAAGCCGTATTGGTCGAATTTTAGTTCGGATTCGTTGGTAAAAGGTTGGTATTCAGTCATTCATTTTCTCCAAATGCGTATTTCGTGTTTTGTATTGCGTAATGTCTCCGACAACCAAGATGATTTTTATTCAAAATCACCACAGTTCACAAAATCATTACGCAATACGTTTTACGCACTACGCACTTTAATCCCCCGCTCAACCAAATAACGCTTAATCTCCTCAATCGTATACTCCCCATAATGCAACATCGAAGCGACCAGCGCCGCATCCGCCTTGCCCTCGGTCAGGACATCGTAGAGATGCTCCGGTGTGCCCCCGCCGCCCGAAGCGATGACGGGGATCGAAACCGCCTCGGCAATTAGGCGCGTTAGCGTTAGTTCGTAGCCTTCTTTCGTGCCGTCGGCGTCAATCGAATTCACAACCAGTTCACCTGCACCAAGCTCTTCGCCACGCTTCGCCCATTCGATGGCATCAATGCCCATCCGCCTGCGTCCACCCTCGATCACAATCTCGTAGCCGCTCTCCAGCCCGGGGGCAGGCGCGACCCGCAGCACGTCCATCGACAAAACCACCGCCTGCGCACCGAACGCCGCAGACGCCTCGCTGATCAACTCAGGTCGCAGTACGGCTGCGGAGTTCACATTGATCTTCTCAGCGCCCGCCAGCAGCACCCGCGAGCAATCTTCCACCGTCCGCAAGCCGCCGCCCACCGAAAAGGGGATAAAAACCTGCTCCGCCACGGCGCTCACCACGTCCAGCATGATGTCACGCTTGTCGCTCGACGCCGTGATGTCGTAAAAAACCAGTTCATCCAGCCCTTCTTCGTAATATTTTTTCGCCTGCACAACAGGGTCGCCGATGTCCTTCGTATCCACAAACTTGACCGACTTCGCCAGCTTGCCGTCACGCACATCCAGACAGGAAATAATTCGTTTTGAAAGCATAAAGCCTCTTTTCGTAACGCGACATTTATGTCGCCTTGCAACATGAATGTTGCGCTACCACGCCGCAAAATTGACCAGCGTTTGCAGCCCCACAGGACCGCTTTTTTCGGTATGAAACTGCACCGCAAAGAGATTATCCACGCCCACCGCCACCGGAAACTCGAAGCCATACTCGGATGTGGCGAAAATATTTACATCGCTTTCAGGCTGCGGATAATACGAATGCACAAAATAAAACTCATCTCCGGGATTAAGATGAGCCAGCACAGGATGCGGCTGGCTGATCCTAACTTCGTTCCAGCCCATGTGCGGGATTTTGAGCGACTCGTCCCTGAATTTGAACTTGGTTGCCCTCCCCGAAATCATACCCAACCCCGGCGTATTCCCATCCTCCTCCGACATGGACAGAATGATCTGGCTTCCCAAACAAATGCCCAAAATCGGCGTGCCGCGCTCAAACGCCTCCTTCAACGCAGCATCAAGCCCCCGCTCCCTGAGCGTCTTCATCGCTGAACCCGCCGCCCCCACCCCAGGGAAAATCAGCCGCTCCGCCTTGCGAACGACATCGGGGTCTTTGCTAATTTGGTTCTTAATGCCAAGATAATTCAACGCCCGCTGAACGGAGGTTAGGTTGCCTGCTTTGTAGTCGATAATTGTGATCATGTTTCATTCCTTTGCTTGCTTCTCATACGAGGAAAGAAGAAAGAGGGTCGCGCATTCCGTCTTTCCTCTTTCTTCTTTCCTCCTCGTAATCAAAAAGTTCTTCCAACGAGATACGTCCTTCATACAACGCCCTCCCAATAATCACGCCCATCAACCCCGCATCTTTGACACGGCGCACATCTTCCAACGTTGATACCCCACCCGAAGCAACCATTTGCAAGCCCGTTTGCTTTTGCAATTCCACCGCACTCGAAACATCCACGCCCGTACCAACACCGTCACGTTTCACATCCGTCAACACGCACCAACGCACACCTTGTCCATACAAACGCTGTCCAACGGCTTGTACCGTCAACGGCGTGGATTCCTGCCAACCCTTGACCATCACCATCCCGTCCCGTGCGCCAATGTCGCCCGCAATCCGCTCTGCGCCATAATGGGCAATCGCCCAATCCACGAGTTCGGGCGTTTTGATCGCCGCCGTGCCGAGAAAGACACGTTCCACGCCCATCTCCAGCGGGATGCGCAGCGTCTCTTTATCACGGATGCCGCCGCCAAACTCGACTTTTAATCCCACGCTCAAAATGCCTTCGAGCGCTTTTAGATTTGCCGCCGCATCCTCGTTAAATGCGCCGCTCAAATTGATAACGTGCACCCACTCAGCACCCGCCGCTTTGAAAATTTCTGCCTGTTCACGGGGGTTGTCGCCATAAATAGTCTGGCGTTCAGGGTCACCTTGCGCCAAGCGGACAATTTTGCCTGCGCGCAGGTCGATGGCGGGGAAGATGGTGAAATCAGTCATTAGTTTTCAGTCTCCAGTTTTCAGTATTCGCATCGCTCCGATTTCGATACGGATGACGGAAAAGCTGTCATCCTACTCAATCTCCGCTCGTTTTTTATATAATCCAGCGTTGGTTGAGTAGCCTGACAGTTTCATCGTCAGGCGTATCGAAACCATAGCGGCATCAAATTATCCCCTTCGAACTCGGCACAATCCCCGTCCACCGCTCATCCACCTGCACCGCCGCATCGAGCGCACGCGCAAAAGCCTTAAACGTCGCTTCGGCAATATGGTGATTATCTTTGCCATAAAAAACGCGGATGTGCAGATTCATCTTTGCAGCCACCGCCAGCGTCTCAAAAAAGTGCTCTATTAAAGAAGTCGGGATACTCCCCACAGATGCGCTCACCCACGGGATTTGAATAACAGAATACGAACGCCCCGACAAATCCAGAACAACATTCGCCAGCGCATCATCCATAGGGACGCTTGCTTCTGCCATGCGGCGGATGCCCCGCTTTTCACCGAGTGCCTGCCCAATCGCCTCTCCCAGCACAATCCCGCAATCCTCGATAGTGTGATGCGCGTCGATGTGCAAATCGCCTTCAGCTTGCAGGTCGATGTCAATCAATCCATGCACAGCGATTTGCGTCAGCATGTGATCGAAGAAACCGACGTCTGTAGAGATGTTGTGCTGTCCAGTGCCATCAAGATTAATGGAAAGAGAGATATTGGTTTCATGTGTTTTTCGTTGTATAGAAGCTGTTCGCATCAAAACTCCTTGATGAGTGAGAAGTGACAAGTGATTTTCACGCATCACTTATCACTCGTCACCTTTACATCTCTTGTAAAACCTTCAATAAAATATCTACCTGCTCTGGCGTCCCCACACTGATTCGAATATGGTCATCCAAACCAGGCTTGTTGAAATAGCGGATAAAGATACCGTGTTCGGATGCCAA
>JANTFU010000279.1 GCA_024763295.1 Anaerolineales bacterium | reverse complement strand
CACCGACGACAAAGTCCTAACAGCGTGGAACGGTCTCATGCTGAGCGCCTATGCTGAAGCCGCCCGCGTACTGGAGAATGAATGCTACCTGCGCCGCGCCCAAAAGAACGCGGACTTCCTCTTAACAGAATTGCGTCCAAATGGCGAATTGCGCCGCGCTTGGCGCAAAGGGCAGGTTAGCAGCGAAGTCTTCCTCGCCGATTATGCCGCGTTAATTTTGGGCTTGCTCGAACTCTACCAAAGCGACTTCAACAATCGCTGGTACAACGCCGCCCAAGAACTCGCCAATGAAATGATCGCGAAATTTAGCGACCCCGCCGGCGGCTTTTTCGACACAACCACTGAAGCCGCAGAAAAATCAAATCTGCCTTTACGCCCCAAAGAATTACAAGATAACGCCATCCCCTCCGGCAACGCGCTGGCTACAGAAGCCCTGCTAAAACTGGATGCCTTCAGCGGCAATCCAGAGTACCGCAAACGTGCGGAGGAAGCCATGGGCTTGGTCGCGGAGTTCACCACTCGTTATCCAACGGCGTTCGCGCGCTGGCTTTCGGCAGCAGACTTCGCCGTCCACAACGTGACCCAGATTGCGGTCGTGGGCGATGCGGGGCGGGACGAGACCAAAGCGCTTTTGGCGGAAATCCGCGCGAGCTACCGACCGAATACAGTCGTGGCGCTATCCCCTGATCCCATCCCTGAAGATGCGCCTGAATTATTGAAAGATAGAGGGCTGAAAAACGATCTTCCCACTGTTTATGTTTGCGAAGGATTTGCTTGTAAGCTGCCGGTAAATACAGTCAATGCACTGCGCGCGCAATTAGAGACGTAGCCACGTATACAAAAAAATCCTGCACCGCTCATTTTGGCGCAGGATTTTTGCTTTTGGGGTCAACCCGAATATTTAGGCGACATAAGTACGCAGAAATATTGCATCCGCTTTTGCATGGATGCCAAACTCGCCTAAGGAAGCTGGCAATAAGACAAACTCGACTGCTTTGAGAGGCGTCTCATTGACGCTGGCAGCACCAGCAAGCAATCCCCAAATTTCCAGTGTTGCCCCGCTGCATTTCCCGCAGTAGCTCGAACCGGCTGAGATTTCAACGCGCTCGGTGGTGAAATATGGATTGCTCACAAGGACAGAACGGCGCACACCGTTTTCGTCTGCAACCAATTGCGGGGCGCGTAAGGTCGGCTCAACCTGTTCAAAATCGATCACATCCATCGCCTTATCCACATGCAGCGGACGTGGCTTTTCGTCCGCGCCGAGGCGATTCCAATCATAGACGCGATAGGTTGTGTTCGAGTTCTGTTGGATTTCAGCAATCAGGACGCCGTCCATAATCGCGTGCAAGGTTCCGGCAGGAACGTCAATATAATCTCCGGTTTTGACCCGAATGCGGTGCAGATATTTTTCAAGCACGCCGTCTTGAATGGCTTGGCGGAAGTTTTCCGGCGTAGTGCCTTTTTTGACGCCAATGATGACTTCGGCATTCGGCGCAGCCTCGAGAATAACCCACATCTCGGCTTTACCAAGTTCGTTGCCTTCGTGCGCCAACGCATACGCATCGCTGGGATGTACCTGCACCGAAAGTGGACGATTAGCATCCAGCAACTTGATTAACAGCGGGAATTTACCCCGTTCCAGTGCCCAAGCATTCTGATGCCCCACCAAATCGACACCGTACTCATCCACGAGCGCAGTAAGCGGTTTGCCCGCCAATGCGCCATTGGCAACCAGCGTTGTACCGTCTGGATGTCCGGCGATTTCCCAACTTTCGGCGGTGACGCCCTCTGCGGGGATTTTTCTGCCCAGCTTTTCGAGATTACGTCCGCCCCAAATATAGTCTTTGAAAACAGGCTTGAATTTAAGCGGGTAAAGCGCTTCTTTTTTTGTCATTACACTCTCTTTTCGGGATAGACCAGCGCAAGCGAAATATCATTTACATTTGTGCCGGTAGGTCCTGTTTCAAGCAAGTTCCCCAACTCCTTGAAAAACGAAAAGCTATCGTTATTGTTCAAATAGGCTTCCGCATCCAATCCGAGCGCTTGGGCACGACGCACAGTTCCACCATCCGCATAGGCGCCGGCAGCCGATGTGGGACCATCAATGCCGTCTGTGGCAAAACTCATTACCACGACATTCTCCAGCCCGTCCAATGCAAGCGCCGCAGCAAGCGCCATCTCCTGATTACGTCCACCGCGCCCGCTTCCTTTAACGGTAACCGTCGTTTCGCCGCCCAAAATCACGATTGCAGGCGCGGTTGCTTGGCGGGCAAGCTGCACAAGTCTTTTGCCTACATCGGCGGCTTCTCCCTCCACGCCGCTTTCTGCCAGAAAAACCGAAAATCCTAACTTTTTTGCTGCAACGCGAACGGCTTCAACCGCCAAAGTATTGTTGCCGAGCATGGCATGGCTCGCCAGCGCCAAAATCGGGTCGGTGGATTTAACGGTTTCAGGCTTTTCTCCGCGCATCCCGGCACTTAAATGCGCCTCAAGCGCCGGAGGGAGTTCGATCGCGTAGCGTGTCAAAATCTCAACCGCGTCGGCAAAGGTCGTCGGGTCAGCTGAAATCGGTCCCGAAGCGATCACATCCAGCGAATCACCGATCACATCCGACAAGATTAGCGCATGAACGCGTCCGGGCACGGCGAGACGCAACAATCCGCCGCCCTTCAACTGCTCGGCATGTTTGCGGACGGCGTTCAACTCTTCGATGGTCGCGCCAGCACGCATCAGTTTGTTGATGACGGCTTGATAGTCTGCCAGCGCCAAACCAGCGACAGGCAATGCCAGATGCGCAGAACCGCCGCCAGAAATCAGGACGATCAGCAAATCGTTTTCAGCAACCTGCCGAGCGATGGCTGCAATCGCGTTGGCAGCGATGAGGTTTGGCGCGGTCGCAAGCGGATGAGTGGCTGGGTACAGACCAAAAGGCAGGGATGCCCGCTGAGATGCAGGCAACTGCGCCAGACGCTCCGGTACCACAGCAATCGCGCCATCATGGATATGCGCACCAAGTTGTGCGTGGAGTTCGAGCGCCATTTCGAGCGAGGCTTTGCCTGCGCCAATCACCCACAAACGTTCGTGGTTTTCGATTAACGCACGAATTTCGGGAATGTGCTTTTGAACTTGTTTTGCGGGATTTGCAGCCGTCAAAGCGGCTGTAATAAGCGTTTCAAGATGTGCAGGATACGAGAAAAAAGATAATTTTTGCATCATTAAATCGGCAACGAAAAAACTCCCCGTCGGGGAGTTTCTCTGTTGCTATTTGTCTTCTTCGGTGTCGGCTTCGTCTTCTTTATTCTCGCTCAACCCTTCGCGAAAAGCGCGAATGCCCGTACCAAGTTCACCGGCAATTTTGCCGAGCCGTCCTGGTCCAAAGAGCAAAAGGACAATTACAAGAATAATAAGTAGTTCTGGGGCACCAAGTTTTGTAAACATAGATTTCTCCTAAAAGCAGTTTCTGTAACCCGCTCATTCTACTACAAATTCGATTCTGCTGTGCGGAAATAGATTTCCGGGAGCGGTCAAATGTTGTTGGTAAATATCTGCTTCGCCTTGATTTCGATACGGGCGATGGTGGTGCTATCGCCCTACTCAATCAGCGGCTACGCATAGTTGATATAAGAAA
>JANTFU010000278.1 GCA_024763295.1 Anaerolineales bacterium | reverse complement strand
TAGGGCGGATAAACAACCCCCTTCTCAGTGATAATGGCGGTGATATATTGAGACGGGGTGACATCAAAAGCAGGATTGCCAACTTCAACATCGTCCGGCGTGATCTGACAATCGCGAACGTGCGTGATTTCGGCTGGGTTCCGTTCTTCGATTTTTATTTCATCCCCGTGCGCGGTTGCCATGTCGATGGTCGTTGTCGGGGCAGCCACATAAAAGGGGACACCGTTCTCGTGCGCGACCACCGCCAAATTGTAGGTGCCGATCTTGTTGGCGGTATCGCCGTTGGCTGCCACACGGTCTGCGCCGACGACACACAGGTCGATGCCGAGTGTACGCATGAAGTGACCCGACGCCCCGTCCACGATGACTTTAAACGGTATCCCTTGCTCTTTGAGTTCATAAGCCGACAAGCGACCACCCTGCAAACGCGGGCGCGTCTCGTCGAGCAGCGCAAAGACTTGCTTGCCTGCTTCGTGTGCTGTGCGGATAATCCCTAGCGCTGTCCCGTAATCCATTGTGGCAAGGCTGCCCGTATTGCAGTGGTGAATGATTTTGGCACCTTGCGGGATGAGCGGTAAAGCATTCCGTCCAATGGATTTGTTAATTTTCACGTCCTCTGCAGCGATGGCGTGGGCTTCTGCCATAACCGCATCTTTGAGCGCTTCAACACTCGCAAGAGCGGGGTTCGCGAGGATTGCTTGCATACGATTCATTGCCCAGAAAAGGTTAACGGCAGTCGGGCGAGAAGCGCGCAAAACGTCCATAGCGCGAGCGAGTTCGGCTTTGAGAGCGTCCACGTTGGGCGCTTGGGAACGCCGAGCAGTAATCGCCAGTCCATACGCGGCAGCGATTGCAATCGCAGGGGCGCCGCGCGTGACCATGTCTTTGATGGCTTGGGCAACGTCGGCGTAGTTGGTGTAATCGTTGTAGACGGTTTCAGTAGGGATTTTACGCTGGTCAAGCATGCGCAGGGTGGCAGGTTCGATCCATTCTAAACTTTTGAAAGCCATTTTATGCTCCTATGATTTTTTCTTTTCAGGATATAAGCCCAAGATGCCGTCTTCGGAGGCTTCGCAAATGCCGCGTTCGGTGATCAGACCGGTCACCAAACGAGCGGGGGTGACATCAAAGGCGTAGTTGGCAGCCGGGCTATTTTCGGGCGTGAGTAAGACGCTGACCATCTCACCCGCGTGCATTCCCTGAATGTATTTAACTTCTTCGCCCTCACGCTGTTCAATCGGAATTTCTTTAACGCCGTCGCGTATGTCCCAATCAAACGTAGAGGATGGCAACGCCGTGTAGAAGGGGACGTGATTATCTTTCGCGGCGAGCGCTTTGAGATAAGTGCCAATTTTATTCCCAACGTCGCCGGTGTAAGTGGTGCGATCGGTGCCGGTGATGACGAGATCAACCAAGCCATGTTGCATGAGATGACCGCCAACATTGTCAGCGATGACGGTGTGCGGAACGCCGTGCTGACCAAGCTCCCACGCGGTTAGACGCGCGCCCTGATTCCGTGGACGGGTCTCATCGACCCAAACGTGGATTTTGATGCCCTTATCATGCGCGGCGTACATCGGCGCGGTGGCAGAGCCATAATCGACGAAGGCAAGCCAACCGGCATTGCAATGGGTCAGGATGTTGACAACAGCTCCGTTTTTTGCTTTGCTGATCTCTTCGATGATTTTGACGCCGTGTTCGCCGATGCGGCGGCAGAAGTCGGCATCTTCGTCGGCGATGGCAAGCGCGGTTTCTTTTGCCTTGGCGATCTTTGCTGTGATATCGCCATCCACAGCGGCGATGGCTTTGAGTTGGCGCTCAACTGCCCAAGCGAGGTTGACGGCAGTCGGTCGGGTTGCTTTTAGCTGTTCACCGGCGGCGACCAGTTGATCCATGAAGGGCATGTCTTTGCGGGCATTCAAGGCTGCTATATACATCCCAAATCCGGCGGTGGCACCAACCAATCCGGCACCGCGAATGTGCATGTCTCGGATGGCAGCAGCGACTTGCGCGACGGTTTTTAGGTCTTCAATCAAAAATTTATGTGGCAGTGGGCGCTGGTCGATGATTTGAACAACGGTTGGGTCATCTTCTTTCAGCCAAATAGTGCGATAATGTTTTCCATCGATATTCATTAAAGGGTTCCTTTTTAAATTAACGTCCGCGAAGGGCGCGATTTTGCGAATTTCTTTTCGGATTGTATGCGACAGAAAATGTGGCGTCAATAAGGGAAAGAGAAAGCTCTGAAGTTGCGAAAACTTCGGCGTTTTTTCTTGCAGCATCATTTTTGCGTGAACAGTGAGGGGGAGAGTGATGATAAAGCAGGGAATTAGACAATCAGGAATCAGGAAGAAGGAAAAACGCGCGCCTGAAGGCGCAGATTCCGCTTGAGCGGGCTTTGTAAAACCAGCACCGCGGATTTATCCCCGTGCGATTTTTGGGCGTGATGTTTGCGTCCAGATGAAAGTTTAACGAGGCTTAGCCTGACGCGTGAAAAAAGGGAAATCGAGGAATTAGGAATCAGACAAATAGAAATATGACAGGGTATCTAGAATTTCTAATGTATAATCCGCAATTAATTAAGGATATTAAGCCTCATAAAAACTTAAGGAGAGGCATATGGAAGACCCTGTGAGTAAAGACATCATCAAAAACAAGAAGAAAAATAAAATTGGTCACACTCCCCCCTCAAAGCATCGCATCCGCCGCCGTCCTCGGCGGCGGTCGTCTCATAAACCGCCGCTGGGGACAGCGGCTAGAGCAGAGGGGAGTGACAAATCACAAAATAATATGGCAAGGAACAGCTTAATATTCGGTGTTTTAAGCTATATCATTCCTGTTGTCACCCTTCTTTATCTTATGAAGCGTCCAACGGAACATTATGGTGAAACAGAAGCTTGGTTCGGTTTAGCTATTTTAGTAATATCTATTCTATTAGGAATACTTTTAGCGATAATAAGTATTGTAGTTGGCTCCTTGGGACTCAAACATCTTAGGATGGCTACAGATGCAGAAAGATTGACGCAAGAATATATAAAAAAGAGTAAAGCGATGGCTACTGCTGGAAAAGTGCTTGGCACATTATTTCTTTTAGCGATGGTGGCTGGCGCTATTTTTTTGTTCAGCTCATTATTAAACTTCTTGAATAGTGTAAACTTTTTTGGGGAGTGGCTAAGCTAGTGGGTACACTGAAAATAGCATGAGAAAAAGTGTCCATCATGTACTTACTAAGACTGAAAAAACATTTGTGGATACGCCATTTACTATGGCAGAGCGACTGGCTGCTTTTGAGAACGGTGGCTTGTCAGTTCTGAGTGATCAAATTTTTGTGGCAGTTGGTTATATCCCCTAAATTTGTCTCTAGGCAAGGCGAGCTGATTCGTATTATGCTAAATAATAATGCGACAATCGGGGCGAAGTATTCTGTTATTAGTTATCGTATTTGTAGCGGCAGTGGTTTTGAAGCCTAAGTTAGTTCAGGCGGGAACCTGTGCTGATTGGATTTGTTGGGAAGAACGTTGTCATGCGGGAGACAAAATGCCCAAACACCGAGTATTTTGGAAATACTCGGTGTTTCCGTTAACCAAGTATAATCTCCCCCGCACAAAACCCACTTACTCGTTACCTGATTACCTGACTACCTGATTCCT
>JANTFU010000277.1 GCA_024763295.1 Anaerolineales bacterium | reverse complement strand
TCTTACTCAATCTCCGTTGGATTTCTTATATCAACTATGCGTAGCCGCTGATTGAGTAGGGCGATAGCACCACCATCGCCCGTATCGAAATCAAGGCAAAGCAGATATTTACCAACAACTTTTGACCGCTCCCGAAAAGAGAGTGTAAAAAGTTGTTGGCTAAATTTTCGTTCGCCCCCTCTGCCCTTCGGGCATCTCCCCAAAAATGGGGGAGAATCTCCATCTCCTGTTTTGGGAGAGGGACGACCTGAGCGTAGCGAAAGGTCAGGGTGAGGGAAGTTCCAACAACCTTTTAGTGCTCCCTCACAAAAGAAATGCCGTCTAATTCGAGGAAAGAAGAAAGAGGAAAGATGCCAACTCTTTCTTCTTTCCTCGTTCTGTCTAAACACAAAAAAACATGACCACTTCAAACCTAGCATCTGAATTCACCATCTCCCGTCCACGCCAGTACAACCGCACCAGCGCTGTGCGTTGGATTTGGTCGCACACCGCGCCCTATTGGTGGATCATCATCATCATTTTTATTGGCGCTGCCGGAAACGCCGGTCTTGCTGCCCTGATGCCCGTCTACATCGGGCAAGCCTTTGACGCCATCACCGCTGCCGTTCCCCAAATCGAGCGCCTATTGCCCCTGACCCTGCTGATCATCGGCTCGCAAGTTGTGCGTGCCATCCTGCAATTAGGGCGTAACTTCGGGGCAGACCTGATCGCCCAAAAACTTGAGCGCAACATCCGTGATGAGCTTTACATCTCTTTGCTCGGCAAGAGCATGACCTTCCACAACATCCAGCCCGTCGGCGATACGATGGCGCGCGCCACCAATGACGTGCGCGAAATCAACTTCATGTACAGCCCGGGCGTCAATCTCGTCGTTGGTTCATTTCTTTTCATGGTGATGCCCTTTTTGTTCGCACCGCAATATCACCGCGATCTGCTGCTTGTTCCAACCCTCTTCGCCATCACCTACTTCATCGCACTTTGGGAATATCTGCACAGCCTTTCGCCCGTCACCGATGCTGTGCGCAATGCCTTCGGGAAACTCAACACCCGTCTTGCTGAAGCCCTCGATGGCATCGAAACCGTCAAAGGCGCGGCACAGGAAGAAGCCGAAGTGTCGCTCTTCAACAAGCTCGCCCTAAAAATGCGCGATGCCTTTGTCAAGCAAGGCGATTTGGAAGCACGCTTCATCCCGATGCTGCTTTACGGCTTGGCGTTTGGCGGTGGTTTGTTGCACGCCCTCATCCTCTATCGTCAAGGCGAAATCCAGATTGGTGGCGTGATTGCCTATGTTGGACTTTTGGAGATGCTCCAATTTCCGACTTTTGCCTCTACCTTTGCGTATACACAAATTTCATTGGGGATGTCGAGTGCGCGCCGCATTTTGGAGTTGCTCAACAGCGAGACTCTCCTCGACCAAAATGCGGATGGCTACGCCGAACTCATGCGTGGGGAAGTTTGCTTCCGTTCAACAGCCTTTGGCTACAACCCGAACGAATCGGTGCTAACCGACATTTCATTCACGGTACAACCTGGACAAACGGTAGCCATCGTCGGGCAGACGGGCGCGGGCAAAACCTCGCTCGTCAAGCTCATTAATCGCACCTACGAAGCGACCACTGGCGACGTGCTCGTGGACGGCGTCAACGTCCGCGACTGGAATTTGGCATCTCTGCGCGAGCAAATCTCAATCATCGAGCAGGATATTTTCCTCTTCTCATCGACCATCGCGGAGAATATCGCTTTCGGCAAACCCGATGCGACACAGGAAGAAATCGAAATGGCGGCGAAAGCGGCACAAGCCCACGAGTTTATTACCAGCTTTACGGATGGCTACCAAGCCGAAATCGGCGAGCGTGGCGTGACCCTTTCGGGCGGTCAGCGGCAGCGACTTGCCCTCGCGCGTGCCTTCCTGACCGATCCGCGCATCCTCGTCCTCGATGATTCGACCTCCGCAATCGATAGCGCAACCGAAGACCACATCCAACGCGCCATCGCCGCCGCCGCCAAGGGGCGCACGACTTTCCTGATCACGCATCGGCTCTCCCAAATTCGCTGGGCAGACCTGATCGTGGTGCTAAAAAACGGACGCATCGCCGCTATCGGCTCGCATGATGAGTTGATGAAGAGCAGCGAAGCGTATCGTAGGATTTTTTCTGAATAATCTAGCAGTGCATTGCATCTGCAAGATGCGTTGCACTGCGTGTCTTGCAAGATAGGAAAATTTATAGAACCCAAACTGCAACGCACTTTCCGCTTCGCTCCAAGTGCAATGCAGTTCTATCAAGGAAAAACAGGGCGGGTATCAGGAATCAGGTAATTGGTCACTGTTTCCTGATTTACTGATTCCTAGTCGCTGATTCCTAATTGACTAATCCCTAATCAACAAATCACTGGTAACTAAAATGGGCTTTTTCGCAGGCTTAGACGCCGAACAATACGACCGACAATATAACGACCGCGAGCTGCTCGGACGCATCGCGGACAACTTCAAACCACAGCGCAAGCGCATCATCGTCATCTCGCTATTGGTGATGCTGATGGCATTCCTGACGGCTGCCGTACCTTTTGCCATCAGCCAAACGCTCAACAATCTCGATGTGACCCCCTCACAGCGTTTTGTCGCCATTTTGGGCGGCAGCGTAATCCTGATCGGGATTTTGCGCTGGGGCATCAACTGGGCACGCCGCTCAGTGACCGCGCGCGCCATCGGCGATGTGGTCATGGGTATGCAGACCAACGCCTTCCGCGCGGCGGCTGAACACGACCTGTCTTTCTACGATAAATTCTCATCGGGGCGCATCGTTTCGCGTATCACCTCCGACACAAAGGATTTCGGGCAGCTTATCACCATTGCCACCGACATCAGCGCGCAATTGCTCCAAGCGGTCATTCTCGTCATCATTCTGGCAAATACCGAGTGGAAACTGACCCTGCTCACGATTGCTTACCTGCCCGTCATCTACTGGTTTACATCCGGGTTCCGCAAACTGGCACGCAAAGTAACCCGAAACGGGATGCGCGCGATGGCGGAAGTCAATGCCACCATCAAAGAAACCGTCAGTGGCATCGCGGTGGCAAAAAACTTCCGTCAGGAAGAGAGCATTTTCGCCACCTTTGACACTGCTAATCAAGACTCCTATCGCGTCAACGTGCGGCGCGGCTTTATTCTTTCGCTGGTTTTTCCGATTTTGAACGCGCTCGGCGGCATCGCGACTGCCATTCTCGTCCTGATTGGCGGGCGCATGGCTGCCAGTGGCGAAATCTCTGCCGAGGCGTGGTATCTCTTCATTTTGAGCCTGTCCTATTTCCTTTTCCCCATCATGAATCTCTCCGCGTTTTGGGCGCAGATTCAGCAGGGCTTGTCCGCCGCAGAACGGGTTTACGCGCTGATTGACGCCGATCCTGCTGTTATTCAGGAAGATGACCAAGAGGCTGGGCAACTTTCGGGTGGAGTCCGTTTCGAGGCTGTGGATTTCCACTATATCCCCTCGGAGCCGATTCTCTCTCAGTTCAACTTGGTCATCCCGCAGGGAGAGAGTCTCGCCTTTGTGGGGCATACCGGCGCAGGGAAGTCATCCATCGCGAAGCTGATCGCGCGTTTTTATGAGTTTCAGTCTGGCAAAATCCTAATCGACGGGCAGGATATCCGCTCGTTCAATTTGACT
>JANTFU010000276.1 GCA_024763295.1 Anaerolineales bacterium | reverse complement strand
AACCATCATAACAAAACCCGACAACACAAAAAATAAGGAAACCATCTGTTGCCCTGAAACAACGAAAGGGCTAGCCTCTTTGGCCAATTGAGTATCTTGACCAAAATGGAATATCACCACAATAAAAGCTGCGAAAAATCGTATAAAAGTCAAGGAATCTATTCGCTTCATATTTTATAACCACCATAAGGATATATTATAGACGACCAGCCAATTCTACATCAAATTTTAGACAGACAAAAATATCTATCCCAAAATTGCTAACTGGCACCTTCTCTACACTTTCCAATTCACACCCCGCCCAACCATGCTCGCCATAATATCGAGCCAAGTATCGAAGCCGCTACTGTCGAATTGATAGTCCATGAGACAAATTCACAGAGTCGTGCGCTCATAATCCATCAAGCCCCGCATTCTCCCGCTATAATAAACACAACCATGAATACCCACATCCTCCAACGCGAATTTGACGAACTGCGCACATCTCCGCACCTGTTCGACGCGCCCAACTTCCGCGCCCGCAAAGAAGCGCGCGACTTTTTGCAAATCCTCGCCAGCCTAAAATATCCCGACGCGCCCGAACTGAGCGAAAACGCGCGCGATTTTCTGGATGAGCTATTGGATTATGACCAAAATCTCTGGGATGAATTTCGTCAGCGCCTGCTCAATAAACGCCCCGCTCCGCTCGCCTTTCGGGCTTGGTTGCTGCCCTTTAGCAGTTATACGGAAAAAAGTTGGGCACTGCCCCACCACGGCTACGAAGACCTCGACTTCCTCCTCGACGGAATCCTGCTTCCAGAGCCGCAACCCCGTCCCAGCCTGCCACCGGCATACGGGATGGTACGTTACGAACCGACTCCCGCCAGCGTCATCCTCGAGCTAACCGAGCGCATCCATTTCAGCCCAAACGACATCTTCTACGATCTCGGATCCGGCTTGGGCAAAGTGACCGCCCTCGTCCATCTGCTGACCGGCGTACAAAGCGTCGGCGTCGAATACCAACCGGAATTTTGCATCTATGCCGAGCAACAAGCCCAAAACTTGGGGTTGCAAAAAGTACGCTACATCAACGTCGATGCCCGTAGTCTGGCATACAATGACGCCAGCATCTTCTTCCTCTTCAATCCCTTTGGCGGCGAAATTTTCGAGACTGTACTCGAAAAAATCCGCGTCCAAGCTCAAAAACGCGAGATCAAAATTTGCTCTTACGGTGCTGCCTCGCAACCGCTCTCGGAACTGAATTGGCTCAAAGAAGAAGCGCCGCTTGCCCAAGAAGAAATGTCGTTGGCAATTTTTCTCTCGCAAGAAGCGTAAAAATTTCCGAAAAATTCATCTAGCCAATGCTTTGTTACGAAGCTGGAATTTTTTGAAACCTTAAAATATGCTATACTTTGCACTATGAAATTGCCAAATGCCAACTGGGTCCAGTGGGCTGAAACGCTCTCACGTTTTCATCTAAAAGGTCTAGCTGGCTGGTTCCTTGAAGCCGGGGAACCGCTTACCTTGGTGGGCGCGCAGCTTCTTTATATTGGGCAGCCCTTCATAGGAAACGAACAGGTCAATACTTTGGCGTCGTTCCTCGAAAATCCAGAAGAAACACGAGCTTTTGCAGCTTTTTTACGGAAGGAATAACCTCGTGAGCCTAACCGCCCTTGCCGGCATTATCCTTGTAGCCTTTAGCACTGTCTTATTGCTTGGACTTTTCCTGCTTAAAGACCGCGTAAAAGCTTCTTTCCGCGATATTCCCGCTTTCACAAATTTCAAAAAATCGATTGGGACTGCTGTTGAGCAAGGCACGCGCGTCCACTTTTCGTTGGGCGCAGCAGACGTAACCCGTGAGCGCACAACAGCCTCTTTTATTGGTTTGAGTACGCTGCGGCAGATTACCGAACAAACAGCCGCCAGCGATCATCCCCCCATAACATCCAGCGGAAATGCTGCCTTAGCCGTTCTCTCGCAAGATAATTTACAAACCGCCTATCATGCTGTCGGCATGGACGAACAATATCATCCCAGCAGCGGACGTGTAACCGGCTTGACACCCTTTTCGTATGCTGCCGGCACCCTCTCCATGATTGCAGATGAGTCTGTCTCATCCAGCTTACTGGTCGGCGGTTTTGGCGTTGAAATCGGTCTGCTCACGGAAGCAGTCGAACGTCAGGACGCCTTCACCCTCTCCGCCGCCGATTCCCTGCCGGCGCAAGCACTGGTTTATGCCAGTGCCAAAGAACCGCTTATCGGCGAAGAACTCTATGCCATGGGCGCTTATCTCAATACCGGACGCACCCATCTGGTGAGTCTCTATGTTCAAGACGTCTTGCGCTGGCTGATTGTGCTGATTTTGCTCGGCGGCGCAGCCATGAAACTTTTGGCAGGGGTCGTATGAAACGATATTTTTCTCCCGCGATAGCCATCGCAGTTGGCTTACTCGTACTCGCAGGTTACTTTTTCGAGAATAGCTCAGTTGCGCTTATCCGCCAAACCTTCGTTCAATGGGCAGTCTTTCTGGCGGCGGGTGCCATTATTGTCGGGGTACTCAATCTCTTTTTGGTACACCTTTACAAAATTATCCGAAAAGACAAAGAGCGCGTCTACAGTCTCTTTTTGCTCACAGCCCTGCTCTTTACGCTCGTCTACGGTTTTATGAACAAACCCAGCGATTTGGTCATGGTCAATATTTTCAACGCAGTCATTTTGCCCGTCGAAGCCAGCCTGATGGCTGTGATGGCTGTCACGCTACTCTACGCCGCAATTCGCCTCCTGCGCCATCGCCCTAACAGCATGAGCGTCATCTTTCTAGTCACTGCGGTGATCGTCATGCTCGGCACCGCACCACTCCCCTTTTACCAATTGCCTCTCTTTGCTGACACTATTCGTCCCTTCATTATTACAGTACTCGCCACAAGTGCGGCACGCGGTATTTTAATCGGCGTTGCACTTGGCACACTTCTCACCGGCTTGCGCGTCTTAATCGGCGCAGAACGCCCATACGGGGGTAAATAATCATGGCAGGCATCATCCGCTGTCCCGTTTGTGGCACAAATAACCCCGACGACCAAGAGCGCTGCAAGGCTTGTAATCAAAAGCTCAACCTCAGCACCGATCAACTAAACGGCTTCGGTGAACGCATCGCCTCCGGTGAAACGCCCACCAAACAGCGCACTGCTGAACTTGAAAAAGCGCTGCCTGCCTGGTTGCGTCATGCCCGCCAAACCGATCAGGAAGACCTCGACGAAAGCCCCGCCCCGTCTGAAAATGAAGCAGAAGAAGAAAGCCTTCCCGCTTTGGAAACGCCAGAAGAAGAAACGCCCATCTTCCCGGACTTTTCTGCCGACGATGACGATAACGAAGACGAAGAAGAAATTGATCCCGCCGCTTGGCTCGCCGGGCTTAGCGAAAGCGCAGAAGAAGACGATGAAGAAGATGCAGCCGACTGGCTAAAAAATCTTCAAGGCGATCTCCCGGCAGATACAGCCGCCGCAGCCCCGCAAGAACAAGAAAAAAGTCCCATCAGCGCGGAAAGCACTTCGACTGATTCCGAAAACGCCCTCGATTGGATGGAAAATCTGCAAGCCGATGATGAAGAAGAGGCAGAAGAATCACTTCCCGATCTATTCCCGCAAGAAAGCAGCGATTTTTCTGCACCGGAAGACAGCTTCGACGTTGA
>JANTFU010000275.1 GCA_024763295.1 Anaerolineales bacterium | reverse complement strand
TATGAATTTAAAAACCCTTCTCGAAAAAGACGCCGAACTGACGAAAAAGATGCGCATCGCCGAAGACCCCGGTCTTTTGCGCACTATTGCCGCATTTTTTGCCCATTCGGGTGATTCGTGGTTTTGGGGCGTGGGCTTGGTGATTTTGTGGTGGTTCGGTAATGCCTTTTGGAAAGAGTGGGCAATGGTGCAGCTCGGCGCCCTGACTGTTATGGCAGCCATTGTGCTGACCATTAAGTTCTCAATCAAGCGTAAACGCCCGGATGGTGAGTGGGGTGATATTTATCGTGCGACTGACCCGCACTCCTTCCCCTCCGGACACGCCACGCGCGCCTTTTTCTTGGCAACCATGGGCATTTTGCTGGGTCCCGCGTGGGCGGCGATTGCCCTCGTCATCCTTGCGCCGCTCGTCGCACTGGGACGGGTAGCGATGGGCGTGCATTATCTTTCCGATATTCTGGCGGGGATGTTTCTCGGCATCCTCGGTGGGATTGTCGCTCATGCCGTCTATCCCGCTGTGTATGCGTGGTTTGTGAGTTGGTCGGATTGGGTGCTTTGGTGATTTTAAAAGCGAAGATTATTTATAAAGCTAGACCTGACAGGTTTTCAAAACCTGTCAGGTCTTTAATTTTCAAACTAGAATGGAATAAAGCATGGAAATCCCCGAATTATCTACTCAAATCTTGATTTTTCTCTTCTTGACTGCGCTGATCGCCAGTTTTCTGGATACCTTGGCGGGTGGCGGCGGCTTGTTGACTGTCCCGGCGTTGTTTTTGGCGGGCATCCCGCCGCTCGCGGTTTTGGGGACGAATAAATTCCAAAGCAGCATGGGAACGGCAACCGCGACTTTTATGATGTTCAAAAATAAAAAGGTGACGTGGAAAGAAGTTCGCGGATTGATGTTCTTTGCCTTTCTTGGCTCGGCGGTAGGCGCATTGATGGTGCAATTTATCAATACCGAGATGCTCTCTTTCGTGATTCCCGTCGTATTGCTTTTTATTGCGACCTACTTTTTGATTTCCCCCACGCCCAAAGCGGGCGCAGAGCCGAAGATTTCACACACTCAATATAGAAATTTTGTTGTGCCTGCTATCGGCAGTTATGACGGGATATTCGGTCCCGGTACGGGGTCGTTTTTTGCGCTTTCGGGCGTGTCCCTGCGCGGTAAGGATTTAATCTCGGCGACGATTTTGGCAAAAACGCTCAACTTTGCCACCAACGTCGCCGCATTGACGGTTTTTCTGTTCACCGGACGCATCGCTTGGATAGCCGGTTTGGCGATGATTGTTGGACAGGGAATCGGTGCGTGGCTGGGATCAAAATCATTATTCAACATCAATCCATCCTATTTGCGGATTTTAATCGTGTTAATGAGCATCGCGATGTTGGCGCGCTATGTTTTTTCGATGGGTTGGCTCTAAAAAAACGTAACTACCTACGTCATTGCGAACCCCGACGCATTTCGGGGTGAAGCAATCCCCTAACTGTGCGGGAGATCGCTTCGCAAAGCTGAGCTTTACCCAGCCAGTCGCTCGCGGTGACATGAATCGTATGGGTAGGTAGTTACTAAAAAACAGCGATTGAAATCGCTGTCTGATGTGCAAAGTCTGCTTCAAGCAGACTTGGGAACACTCAGCCAAGGAATTCATTCATTGGGGCATAAAATATGCGAATCTTTTTTACTATGTCAGGACAGCAAAATTAAAAAACTTCCGAAGTTTTCAAAACTTCGGAAGTTTCTGTTTTGGGGAGAGCGCGCAGATTACTTTTGTAAGAGATCTTCAAGCACTGCCTTTGATTCCTCTTCGACAATCGCGTGCTGACTGCCGCCATGTGAGTCCATTGTCACTACAACGGGGAAATCTTTGACTTGGATGACCCACATCGCTTCGGGAACGCCGAAATCGAGTTTGTGGACACCGAGTACTTTTTCCACGCGCTGGGCAATCAAAGATGCCGCCCCGCCGATGGCATGGAAGTAAACCGCAGGCGTATCTTGGCATCCTTGCAACGTTTTTGGTCCCATACCGCCTTTGCCGATTACGCCTTTAAGATTGAAGAGTTTCATCACGTCCGCCTGATACGGCTCTTCACGGATGGATGTCGTTGGACCTGCCGCAATGAATTTATAGTCGCCGGTTTCTACGCCGCCCACAACGGGTCCGCAATGGTAAATAATGCCGCCGTTGAGAATGGGTTTAATCGCTTCGTAAACTGCCAAATCATCTTCACTGGGTTCGACCTTCTTGGCAATGAAACGGTCGTTCAGCCATTTGTGGACGGCGTCGCGCCCGGTCATCATCACACCGGAGAGCAACACCGGTTCGCCAACTTTCAAAGCGCGGATTTCGTCATCGCTAATGGGGAGGGTTAATTTCTTCATTTTTTATTCTCCTGTAGGGGCAGGGTTTCCCTGCCCGGGGCGAGAGAACCTCGCCCCTACCCGTTATTATTCGTAGATCACTTCGCCGTTTTGCACCGTCATTTTGCGGCGGCGGTACGCCCAGCACATATACGAAACCGAAACAAAATAGCTGGCGGGTAAGCGATGCAGCCCTTTGATTTTGGTGTCTAAAACAGTGGTCTTGCCGCCAAAGCCCATCGGTCCAATGCCCATGCCGTTGGCTTCTTCGGTAATCTGTTTTTCCATCGCATCCAGTTCGGGATTGGCGTTCTCGTCGCCGATTTGACGGAGTAATGTCTCTTTGGACGCGAGATAGGATGCGCCGCGATCGCCGCCGACAGCCACGCCGAGCACGCCCGGAGCGCAACCTTTGCCTTGGGCTTGGTGCACGGCATCGAGAACAACTTTCCGCACCCCCGCGAGGTCACGTCCCGCGCCTAAATTTGTGTTTGGTAGCTTGTATTGGATACCTACGTTTTCACAGCCGCCGCCCTTGAGCATCAGGTCGATGGTTAGAGGCTGGTCTTCATCAACTTCTTCAAAGTGGATGGTGGGGTAATGTTCGTCACCGCTGTTGTTGCCCGTGTTTTTGCCAGTGATGGCATTCACCGAGTTCGGGCGCAGATAGTTGTGCTTGGTGGCTTCAACGACCGCATCCGTAATCATCTTTTTTAATTTGCGGGTGCTCATCCCTTCGGGGTAGTGGACGTAGAAGAGCGGCGTCCCTGTATCTTGGCAGATCGGAGTAGAGTTTTTCCTCGCCAGTTCCACATTTTGTAAAATGGTATCCAGCGCACCCTGCGCAGCGCTTCCGTCTGCTTCCTGTGCATAGGATTCGCGCAGTTTCTTTTCCACATCCGCAGGTAAATCTGTGGATGTGCGCCGCACGAGTTCAAGAATATCTTTGGTTAGGTCTTGCATAAGGACCTCCTGAATAAATGGTAGACAAGTTCTTTTATAATACTCCAAAAAATATTTTTATCGAGTGACGAAGTGCGGTTCTTGTGTGGTGGAGTGTCAGTTTTATGTAAGGATTGGCGGCTTCCTTTTGGGTACAATGATTGTGTTGTTTCTGTTTGGCTGGAATAGGAGCTAATGATGAAAGCTAGGCAAATGAATCGAGGGCAAGGTTTGTCTGAGTGTGCGCTGATTTTGGCAGGAATTGCTGTCGTGGTGATTTTGGCGCTTAGGGTGATGGGGATTAGTGCAAGAGAAATTTACTGTCGCGTAGCTAGCGAGTTTGGCGGCTTGGCTTGTAATTTTGAGC
>JANTFU010000274.1 GCA_024763295.1 Anaerolineales bacterium | reverse complement strand
ATCTGCGCGTTAATCGTCTTCTTCCCCGTTTTGGTGAACACCGTCGTTGGCGTGCGGGATGTCCCGGCGCCGCTGCGCGACCTAATGCACTCGCTGCGAGCAACGCGCTGGCAAACCTTGCGCTATCTTGAAATTCCAGCGGCGCTGCCCGTCTTTCTCGGCGGCTTGCGGGTCGGGACGGCGCTCTCGGTCATTGGCGCGGTCGTCGGTGAGTTCGTCGGCGCGGATCAGGGCTTGGGCTTCCTCATCAACGTCGGGCGCGGACAATATGACACTGCGCTGGTCTTCGTTGCTATCTTTGCGTTGATTTTGTTAGCGCTCTCGCTCTACGGCATCGTGACCTTGCTAGAAAAGCGATTATTGCGCTGGCAGGCTTGGCGGAAGAGGGATTAGGTAAAAGGCAATCAGGCAATTAGGAATCAGGTAATCAGGAATTAGGTAATTAGGTGTCAGTATCAGGCAAAAATCATTCGCGACATGCGCTCATTGACACAATTCGCGTTTAAAAAAACAGGAGTATCCATCTATGTCCAAAATTGTACGTCTTCTCATTCTTTCCCTTCTATTGTCCGTTTTGGTTGCTGCTTGTAGCAGCGCCACGCCCGAACCCGTCGAACTGACACACGTCCGTTTGCCGATGGGTTACATTCCCAATATCCAATACGCGCCCTACTACGTCGCGGTTGAAAAAGGCTATTTTGCCGACGCCGGCATCGAGATCGAATTCGATTACAGCTTCGAGACCGATGGTGTTGCCCTCGTTGGCGCGGGGCAACTGCCCTTTGCCGTTGTTTCCGGCGAGCAAGTCCCGATGGCGCGAGCGCAGGGATTGCCGATTGTCTATGTCGCCGCCTGGTATAAAGATTATCCCGTTTCAGTGGTTACCAAAGCGGAGAGCGGCATCAGCGTCCCCGCAGCGTTAGCAGGCAAAAAAGTCGGTTTGCCCGGTCTCTTTGGCGCGAATTACATCGGCTTTATTGCGCTCTTAAATGCCAACGGTCTCAGCCAAGATGATTTAAGCCTCGACGCAATCGGCTTCAATCAGGTCGAAGCGCTCGCCACCGATCAGGAAGATGCCGTCGTCGGCTATACGGCAAACGAGCCGATCCAACTCACGGCGCAGGGCTACGATGTTGTCGAGTTTCGCGTGGCGGATTATGCCAATCTCGCTTCCAATGGCATCATTACCAACGAAATGCTGCTCGAAGAAAATCCTGAACTTGTGCGCGGCATGGTTGCAGCGCTTCTCAAAGGGATGGACTACACCGCCCAAAACCCCGACGAAGCCTACGAAATCAGCAAAAAATATGTCGAAAATTTGAGTGAAGCCGATGAAACCGTCCAAAAACAGATTTTGGCGACCTCCATTGAGTTTTGGCAGCTTGAGAAGCCCGGCTACTCCGATCCGCAGGCATGGGCAAATATGAACGAATTGCTCGCCGAGATGGGGCTGATTGATGCGCCGATTGAAATCGAAGAAGCCTATTCAAACGAATATCTACCCTAAAGCGTAGGGGCGGGGTGATCCCGCCCCTCCCCAAAATATGCAAAAGCATCCCATTCTCTCCGTCTGCAACATGGACATGATTTTCCCCGACGACAACGGCGGACTGCACGCGGTTGAGCGCATCAGTTTTGATGTTCATCCGCAAGAGTTCGTGTGTCTGCTCGGTCCATCGGGCTGCGGCAAGAGTACCATTCTCAGAGTTCTCGCCGGGCTACTCGTTCCCACGCGAGGTCAAGTTGAATTCACGAGCGCTTCGCCGCGCATCGGCATGGTTTTTCAGGATTCAAATCTGATGCCGTGGCGTTCCGTCATCCAGAACATCACCCTTCCGCTTGAACTAAAGGGTATGGATGCAGCCATCGCGCGCGAAAAAGCGCAAGATTTGATCGAACTGGTTGGTTTGCAAGGATTTGAAGAGAATTTACCGCGCGACCTTTCGGGCGGAATGGCGCAGCGCGTCGCCCTTGCGCGTGGCTTGGTGCATGATCCCGATATTTTGTTGCTCGACGAGCCATTTGCCGCGCTCGACGCCCTAACGCGTGACCGCATGGGTGCAGAGTTGCTGCGAATTTGGGGCGCGCGCCAAAAAACCGTAATTATGGTGACGCACTCAATCAGCGAGGCGATCTTATTGGCTGACCGCGTGCTGGTGCTCAGCCAGCGACCGGGCAGCATCAAACTGGATATGACGGTTGAACTGCCGCGCCCGCGCTGTGATGAAATGCGTTACACGCCCGAGTTTGGTGCAATGGCGCGAAAATTGAAAGACGCGATAGAATAGCGGCATGAAGAAAACCGCTCGCTTCTTTTGGCAACTCAGTCGTTTTTTTGCGTTCGTCTTGGCTTTCTTAGCCGCGCTATATGCTTTTTTGCCCTTTGCAACCCTAAAAAAAATCGCTGATTCTTTCGCGTCCGATGGCACACTGGAATTATTTGACACGGCGCGCTATGCCAGTACGCGCCCGATTGCATTGATGTTTGGGCTGCTTTTGCTGGCGTTTTTTCTTTTGCTCACCCTTCTGCGCGAAAAAACGCTGCTTGGGTACGAGAACACGTTCAATGCCCTGCGGCGTTTTCCCACACTGCTGCTGGCAGACCGAAAAATCTTTTGGGCAAAAACGAAAAATTACCTTGCACACGATAAAGATTGGTTGATTTTGCTGGGGCTTATATTCGTTGGGGCATTATTCCGTATTCAATTGCTTGATAAACCCGTTTACCATGACGAAGCCTATACCTACTTGGCGTTTGTAAAGGAAGGTTTCTGGAATGTGATTAGCGATTACCACCTGCCAAATAATCACGTCCTGTATACCATTGAAGTCTTTTTCTCTACAAAGCTCTTTGGGATTGCTCCTTGGGCATTGCGATTGCCTGCCCTATTCGCGGGGCTATTACTCATCCCGGCAACTTATTTTGCCGCCCGCGAAAACTTCGATTCTGCAACGGCGCTGCTGGCAAGTGGCATCGTCGCGCTGTATCCGATCTTTATGCGCTACGGCACTTCAGCACGCGGCTATACACAAGTTGCGCTCTTGAGCATGGTCTTGTGGTTTTTGGGGAGCCTTTTATTGAAACACAAAAACCGCTATATTTGGTTGCTTTTCATACTTGCTACCGCAGCAGGGTTTTATACCCTGCCGATTATGGTATATCCATACACCGCAACGATGGCATGGCTTTTTCTGCGTTGGCTTTTCAAAAAATACAGCCCCGAATATAGTCGCAAGGAATTTTTCGCCTTTCTTTTTCTCTCCGGCATAGCCGTTGTACTGCTTTTCTTTTTGCTCTATAGCCCCATTTTTATCCGTTCCGGCGTTCAAACCGTCATCAATAATCCTGTGGTGCAAAAACAAAAAGAAGCCAACCTTGGGTTGCTGCAAGATGCCATTCATTCACGCAGCGTCAACACCCAGACGGAATGGCAAACTGGTATGCCTACTCTTTTTGTTCAACTCAGTTTATTCTTCGTTGGCTTCGCCTTCTTATATCGTGTAATCGTCGAACGTGAATATACTGACTTTTTCTGGGTTAGCCTACTCAGCTTTCTCGGCATTATTTTTCTGCAACACTCGGTTGGATGGCGGCGCGTTTGGTTCTTTTTTGCGCCGGTTTACTTCAGTTTCACAGCGGCGGGAATCGTTTATCTGCTCAAATTGATTTTCAAGAAAAAAGGAATTTGG
>JANTFU010000273.1 GCA_024763295.1 Anaerolineales bacterium | reverse complement strand
GCAGCTTTACCGCCGAAGCAATCTTCTCGCAAGAATGAGACCGCTTCGTCGCAAGTGCATGCTCCTCGCGGAGTCCTGTGCGTAACATGAGAGCTTACTTTAGTTTCGCCAAAATAAGATGAGCATTGGAAATCTGGTAGGATAAACTTATCAACAGTTCCAGATACCAGAGGTAACCAATGCTCACACTTATTGTACAACATTCATCCAATCTCGTCGCATTTATTGATGCCCTAAAGCTTGAACTTTACCAGCCACAAATGCGCCATTTACTTCGGGTCGTGGATGCCTTGCTGGTCAGCAATCAAAGTAAAACAATCAGCGCTCTGTACCGTCTGTTCCAAGAAAAAACGAGTCCTAAAAATGGCGCTGACTTTTTCCGCGAAAGCCCTTGGCAGGCAGAAGATATTGGTGCCTTTCGTAAGCGCTGGATGATGAAAACCTTTCTGGAGTTGGCAAGTAAGATCAATCCATCATTCAAGATTTTCATCAAAATCGATGATAGCCTAGGCAAGAAAGGCAAAGCAACACGTCATCTGGAAGCGGTAGACCTTCATCACAATCATCTTGAAAGTACTCGCAAAAAGCAGGTTTACTCAAACGGTTATATGTACGTCGAAGTCGGTATCCAAGTGGGACCCTTTGATTTTCTTTTCGATACACGTTTGTATCTGCGAGAAAAGACCGTACGCCGTCTCAATCGAAAGCGACCCGCCGAAAAGCGTCTCCATTTTCGTACAAAATATGCGCTGGCACGCCAGGTCTTAGTAGAACTGGCTACGTTTTTACCGAAAGGGCATCAAGTCTATGTTCTCTTTGACTCTTGGTATGCCTCCGAAAAACTGATCAAATTCTGTCGCAGACAAAGCTGGCATGTCATCTGCGCAGTGAAGTCAAACCGAACGCTCGACAAAGTAAAGATCTCCCAACACAATCAGTCGCTCAAGCACCGGTCTTATAAGCGCATCACGCTTGAGACTGTGGACGAAAATCGCAAGCCGCCCAGGTATCTCACTCGCAGTCTTCAGGGATACCTAACAGGTATTGCTAAACCAGTCCACGCAATCATCTCCAAAAAACGCCCCGGGGACAAGCGCCCCAAGTACTTCATTTGTACCGATCTCAGTTTGAGTGTACAAGAAGTCTTGAGATATTATCAGAAGCGCTGGTCTGTAGAAGTGGACAACCTTTACTTAAAACATGCGCTCGGTCTGGGTGATTTCCGCCTGCAATCCTTTGAAGCTATCGAGAAGTGGTTTGCTGTTGTTGTGCTGGCGATTAACTACCTGCAATATCGCATGGCGCTGGCTTATGCCAAAAACCCTTCCAAGACCGCTACGTTGGCTGATTTTATCCGCATCCATCGTCTCGAACATTTCAAGATGCTCTTGGCATTTGTTTTGAAGCCGTTTGCTTCAGCAAAACAGATTGAGATTGTCTTGACGAGGGTCTTACCGACTTCGGCTTGGGCTGTTCTTTAACATAGCTCAAGCATAGATGACGTGCAGGAGATCGAACACATGCGATCTCCTTATTTTGCTTTGCCTATGGCGGATAGAGACCTATTTCTCTCGTTGGTTTTAAGGCGCTGTCGCTAAATTTGGCGAAAGTAAAGTAGGTTATTAAAATTTGATTCCTAATCACTCATTCCTCGTCAACTTACTTCTTCTCAACCAACGCTTCCCGCTCCGCACCCAGCGAAACCCAACCGACGGGCACGCCAAGTAGCCTTTCAACTTCGTCGACATAATCCTTCGCTGCCTGTGGCAGATCGGCGTAATCGCGCACGGATGTGATGTCGCTCTTCCAGCCGGGCATGGATTTCAAGACGGGTTTCACACGCCCCAAATCGTAGGCGTCGATGTCGTAGTAGTGGACGGATTTGCCGTTCAACTCGTAGCCCGTGCAGATTTTAATCTCGTCGAAGGCGCTCAAAATATCGAGCTTGGTCAGGAAGATTTGGGTCACGCCGTTCACTTGGGCGGCGAATTTGGTCACTTCGCTGTCGAACCAGCCTGCGCGGCGTGTGCGTCCCGTTGTGGCGGCGACTTCGCTCAGGACGCTGATGGCATATTCGTCGTCGAAGATTTCGGTTGGGAGCGGACCGCCGCCCACACGGGTGGTGTAGGCTTTGGCGATGCCAATCACCGAGTCAATTTCTCTGGGAGGCACACCCAAGCCTGCGGTCGCGGCAGAGGCGAGCGTCGTCGAGGCGGTTACGAAGGGATAGGTTCCCCAATCCGTGTCCAGCAGCGATCCGTTTGCCTGTTCCAGCAAAAAGTTCTTGCCGCTATCCAAGCCGCCGCGCACCAGCGGGAAAACTTCCTTGATGAAAGGCTTGACCTTTTCGTAGTAGCCGAGATATTCATCGCGCACTTGGGCGTAGTCCATTGCCTTGCCGCCCAGCGCGACCATAATCTTGTTTTTCATGTCCATTTGCACCGCAAGACGCTCGTCCAGCACGCTCAAATCGGAAAAATCGCTCCAGCGGATGCCGTTATAGCTGACCTTATCGGCAAAAACGGGACCGATGCCGCGCTTGGTGGTGCCGGTTGCGCCAGCGCCTTTGGCGGCTTCATAAAGCCCGTCCAATACACGGTGATAAGGCATGATCAGATGTGAACGTGGCGAAATAAAGAAACGCCCTTCGAGTTCGATACCGGCTTTGACCAAACTATCGATCTCTTTGACCAACACGCTTGGGTCCATCACCACGCCGCCCCCGATCAGGGCTGTAATCTTTGGATTGAAAATCCCGGAAGGCACCAAGTGAATTTTGAAGGTGCCAAATTCATTCACAATCGTGTGCCCGGCGTTATTGCCGCCGTTATAGCGCGCTACAAAATCATAATCTTTGGCAAAAACGTCAATCGCCTTGCCCTTCCCCTCGTCCCCCCATTGTGTGCCCAAAACTACTCGAACAGCCATATTTCCTCTCTTTCAGTTTTTTGCCGCCAAGACGCAGAGAACGCCAAGAAAAACTTATAAATCTTGGCGCCCTTCGCGTCTTGGCGGTTCATTCTTTTAGACTTTCTTCCGCAATCTCTTTCGCCAGCCCAATATAGGTCTGCGGCGAAAGAGCGCGTAATTTCATTTTCACATCTTCATCAACGGATAGCCCCTCGACCCACGCCGCATAACTCTCCGCATCCAATTTCTTGCCGCGCGTCAGGGATTTAAGATCATCATACGCGGATGCGATTTGCGCCGCCCGCAGGATGGTCTGCGCCCCTTCGGCAACCACTTCCCAGTGCGCTTCGAGCGTGGATTTGAGCTGGGTCTCGTTGACCTGAATTCTGCCCAGCCCGCGCAGGATACTGTTAAACGCCACCAACGTGTGCCCGAACGCTTCCCCAAAACTGCGCCGCACGGTCGAGTCGGAGAGATCGCGTTGTAAACGAGAAGCAGGCAGCTTGCGCAAATATTGCTCAAAAAGCGCATTGGCAATGCCCAAATTCCCTTCGGCGTTCTCAAAGTCAATCGGGTTGACTTTCTGTGGCATCGTCGAGGAGCCGACTTCGCTTTTAACCACTTTCAACTTCAAAACATCATCGCTGATATAGCGCCACATATCTTGTGCAAAGTCGAGCAAAATGCTGTTCGCCAGCGAAACGGCTTGGAAGTAGCGCAGCCAATTATCGTAGGGAATCAGTTGCGTTACCACCGGGTTGGCTTTTAGCCCCAAACTCTTCAGGAAAAAT
>JANTFU010000272.1 GCA_024763295.1 Anaerolineales bacterium | reverse complement strand
AAGCCCAATGTCCCCGCGAGACCCGTCTCTTCCCCAATTGAGGCGAAAATAAAATCGGAATGTGTCACCGGTACGAAGCCGGGATTTCCCAATCCTGCACCGCGTCCTAATAAACCACCGTTGGCAATTGCCATCAGCGATTGGATAACCTGATAGCCCGCGCCGCTGGGGTCATCCCAAGGGGAGAGCCAGATGTTGAGCCGCAGTTGAATGGTGGGGAGCAAGTAGTAGCCCGCAATCCCCGCAATGAGCAGAATGCCCGTCCCGATCAGCAGGACGCGCCGTTTTTCGGTGGCGATGTAGAGGATGCTGGCGTAGAGCATGATGAAGATGGACGCGGTGCCGAGGTCGCGCTGGACGACAAGCAGAAGCAGCGCGATGCCGACCAGCAAGAGGGTGGGCAGGATGAAGGGCAAAAGTCGGTTGCGCTGGGGGACGTGGTCGGCGAGGTAGGCAGCCAGATAAATGACGAGTAGCAGCTTTAGCGGCTCGGAAGGTTGAAAGTAGATATTGCCAAAGCCGAGCCACATGCGCGGACCGTAGCCGAGTGGATTGACGCCCAAAATGAGTGTGGCGGCGGTCAGGAGCAGCCCTGTAACGAGGGCGATATATTTGTAACGGCGCAGTGTGGGCAGCAGGTCACGCCAGTTTAAGCCAAAAAGCAGAACGATGACGCTGAAGGTGAGCCAAAGACTTTGCCGTAATCCGAAGGTGGTTGTTAGCCGCCAGATCGAGAGCAAGCCCCAGCCACTCAGCAGGGAGGTGATTGGCAGCAGAAATGGATCGTGATCGGGCAATTTGTGCAGCCGAACGTACAGCAGCCAGACCAGAACTACCCAAAGCGCCAAGCCCGCCCAATGTGACCAGCGATAGTCGGCAGTCCACGAGCGCGCACGCACGGTGGGCGCAAGCGTTAGGATGAGGCTGTAAAAAGTGAGAAAAAGAGCCGCCAGTTGGAGCAGGCGGCTTTCGGTTTTGGTTTGGTTTTCCACGAATTCACATAAAAAGGTTCACGCAAAGATGCAGAACCGCAAAGTTTTTCTTGGCGTCTTTGTGTGAGAATGCTTATAAGTATTTTTTGACGAGCAGGTCTAAGCGCTCGCGCGTTTTGGACGGTACGACGCTCGGCTGGGTGATGAGTGCGTTTGCGAGGGCGTTTTCGCAGGTGCAGTTGCGTTCGCTGTTCAAGTTGCGTGCCAAATTTTGGAGCGCAGCCTGTGCGGTGGCAGTATTTGCCATCAAGGTTTGGATGACCATTTCAACCGTTACCGGCGCTTCGCTAACATGCCAAACATCGTAATCGGTGACGTGTGCCATCACGCCGTAGCAGATTTCCGCTTCACGCGCAAGGAAGGCTTCGGGCGATGCGGTCATGCCGATAATAGACATGCCCCATGCGCGATAGATGTTGGACTCGGCGCGCGTCGAAAAACGCGGTCCCTCGATGGTGATGAACGAGCCGCCCTTGTGGACGGTTGCGCCCGTTTCCTGAACGGCTGCCAGAATTTGGGCGGAGAGATCGGGGCAAAAGGGATCCGCGACACTAACGTGGGCAACGAGACCATCTTCAAAAAAAGAGCGTTTACGATCTTTGGTCATGTCAAAAAGTTGGTCGGGAATCACGATATCGCCGGGCGCGTAATCTTCGCGCAGCGAACCGCAGGCGCTTACGCTAACAATCTGTTCCACGCCGAGTGATTTTAGCGCGTAAATATTCGCCCGATAATTGACTTCGGTCGGATTTAGGTGATGACCAATCCCATGCCGCGCCAAAAATGCCACGCGCTTCCCGGCGAGCGAGCCGACAATAATCGGCGCACTGGGTTCACCAAAAGGAGTGTCAACTTTGTATTCAACCGTGTTTTCCAGCCCATCCATATTGTATAAGCCGGAGCCGCCAATTACGGCAAGTGTGATATTCTCTGTCATAATTTCTCCGATCAGATTTCGCGTGTATTTGGTGAAAGATCGTCAAGCGCAAAGCGGACGTTTACTTCTGCCTTGCCGCAGCAAATTTTGTCATTGTTGACCACGATTGTTGCTGTAGTCACGTCGTTATCATTTAATAGGGTGCCGTTCTTTGAGTGTAGGTCTTCCAGCCACCATTGACCATGATGATAACTTAAACGCGCATGTTGCGCCGAAACCGTCTCATTTTCAAGATACAGGTCAGAATGCGGGTCACGTCCCAGAGTAATTTCCGGATTCCGATAATGGCGTGTTCGCAGATTTCCTGCGCTATTGATGAAACTCAGCGCCAAGGGTGGCGTCTTGCGCATGCGGAGCAGTTCGCTTTGAGTTTTCAAACTGCGCCATAAAAGCAAAAAAGCCCAGACCATAAATCCATATAGGCTGAGCGTCATTGCAGCGCGTAAAAAGAGCAAGAAAGGAGCGCTCATTTATTTGTCGTTGTCGTTCATTTCGGGGGGCTTGCGTAAAATTGCGGTGGCACGTTCGGCACTCCCCAAATCACTTTGGAAGGGGGCTGTTTCGCGCAAATCATTACGGCGCGGCGGATTATCTTGCCCGAAAATCAGCGGTACACCCGCAAGCGAGATGACATCGCCGGGATAAAGCACCGACTGATGCGAGCGTTGACTATTGACATAAGTGCCGCCGGTAGAGTTCAAATCAAAAATTACATAACGTCCGTTTACCACACGCAATTGGGCATGGTTGCGCGAAACGCGCGGATCGTCTATCGTTAAATCGTTTTCAATACGGCGACCAATATTGACCACCGTTTTATTCAGCGGAAAGACTTTTGTTCCATGTACAATCAAAAAAGCGTTGCTGGGAATTTTCTCGTCACTAATTGTTGTGTCGTCTTTGTTTATTTCCATACCTTGAGTCTCTGCTATCGTTTCGATACGATGGGATGCAAGTACTTGCACATCTTCGGTATTCAGTTTGGGGTCAGGAGCAAGTGAAAAGGAGAGCGGCTCGCGCAGCTTTAGTTCAGCTTCTTGCGCAATGGTCTTAATCACTTCTCGCAGACTATCAACTAGACCTGCATCATTCTGCCATGTTTGAATATTGGCAGGATTTGCCCGCAGTGTATAAGTGTTTGGACAAATTTTCTGACCACCCTCTTCATTCAGATTGGCTTCCAGCGCATGTGCCAATTCCTCTGCCAGCGAAGTTTCGGCGCTGTTTAGATGAAGATGCTTTAATAGGTCAACTTCGATGAGTGTTTGTAACCTTTTTTCGAGTTGGTGTAAATCAAATTTCATGTCAAAACCTGCTATATACACAAAAGTAACTTATTATAGAGTTGCCTTGAAAGAAAATCAAGACGACTTTTGATGGATTAGGAGATTCTATGACAAAACCTTTGGTCTTACTCACACATCCCTTGCCTTCTGCGTGGATCTCTGCGCTGGATGGACGGGTACATTTGGAAATTGGGCAGGAAGGATACGCCGGATTTTCGCCAAAGTTAGAAAAATATCTGCCCGAAACGCACGCGGTTTTGAGCTTGTTGACCGCTAAAATAGATTCTGCCCGGCTCGAACAGATGCCGCAACTGCGCGTCGTTAGCAATATGGCGGTAGGTGTAGACAATATCGACATCCCTGCCTGTACCTTGCGCCGCATCCCCGTTGGGCATACGCCCGATGTGCTCACCGATGCCACCGCCGACCTAACCTTGGCGATCCTGCTCGCGGCAGCCCGCCGTTTGCCCGAAGCCGCGCTGGACGCC
>JANTFU010000271.1 GCA_024763295.1 Anaerolineales bacterium | reverse complement strand
AATTTGGGTATCGAATACTTTTCGCTGGTTCATAACATAAGGATACCTTAAAATTATTTCAGACATAATATGTCTTATTCATATTGAGAATTGCTGGCACAACTTGCAATTAGCTTTGCAATCTTTCACCTTGTAGTACAATTTAGGCTATGGAAATCAAAATTGCAGCAGCCAAGGTCAAGAAATATGCCGTTTCAAAAAGCGGCGATACGCTGGAAGTGATCGAACGTCCGAATGGCGGGCTTTCGGTCGTTTTAGCAGATGGGCAGACTTCAGGACGCGGCGCGAAAGCGGTCTCGATGATGGTCGTGCGCAAGGTTATCAGCCTTCTGGCTGAGGGCGTGCGCGACGGGGCTGCGGCGCGGGCGGCGTCTGACTACCTGTATACGGAAAAGAGCGGCAAGGTCTCTTCCACGCTGAATATCGCTTCCGTTGATTTACGGACAAAAACGGTTGTGCTTTCACGCAACAATCCCTCGCCGACCTATGTTTGCTACGGGGATGAAATCGAAGCCTTGCGCTCGGACAGTTCGCCGATCGGTATCGCGCGCGATATTCGCCCCGAAATCAGCGAGATTGCCTTGAAACCCGGCTTGACCATCGTTATCTACACCGATGGCTTGACCCATGCAGGAAAGCGGCGCGGCAACAAAATGGATATCCAAACCGCCATCCAAGCCATGCTTGAAGACTGCGAATATCCCGATCCGCAAGCAATGGCAGATGCGCTGCTTGCACATGCTGTCCGGCTTGACGAAAACCGTCCCGCCGATGATATTAGCGTAGTAGTAATGCACGTCACCGCAGAAGAAAAAGGCAGTGTGCGGCGCATGAGTGTTTCGCTGCCGCTCACCGGCGTTCAATAACGCATGAAACGACGCAGCCGTCGCTGGCAAGCATCTTGGCGCGACACAAAACTGCTGTTGAGCGAATTTCGCGTACCGCTACTTTTCTTTACGGTTGCAATGATCGGCGGCGGGATGCTTTATCAACGCATTGCAGAACAGGTTGGGGAACCCGTTCACGATCTTTCGGAGGCTGTTTATCTCGTCCTAACGCTTTCTTTTTTGCAACCCAGTGGCGACTTTCCTAATCATCCCTATCTCGAAGCATTTTATTTCATCATGCCCATTATCGGTCTCGGCATTCTCGCGCAGGGACTGGCAGACTTTGGCGTGATGCTTTTTAACCGTAACTCACGCAGTAAGGAATGGGAAATGGCGATTGCATCCACCTTTAATAACCACACAATTCTCGTTGGGCTTGGGCATCTTGGATATCGAGTTGTTCAGCATTTGGCAGCGCTCGATTATCAAATTGCAGTAATCGAACTCAACCCCAAAGAAGAACTGACCGATATTGTTCGCGAAATGAATATCCCTGTAATCCATGACGATGCCGTTCGGCAAAGCGCGCTTGAAAAAGCAGGGATAGCCAAAGCCAAAACGATTGCACTTTGCACACAAGCCGATGCACTCAACCTGCAAATTGCAGTCAAAGCACGTCAACTTAACCCGAACATCAAGGTTGTGATCCGAATATTTGATGAAGATTTTGCCCATTCCATTCAAAAGCAATTCGGTTTTACCGCGCTAAGCGCCACAGGCATGTCTGCCCCAGCCTTTGCTGCCGCTGCTGCAGGCATAGAAATGACAAGACCTATTACCGTTGAAGGCGAATTATTGAGTTTAGCGCGGATTCAAATCTCGCCAAACGCCAAGCTGGGCACCCAGAAAATCAGCTTCATTGAAGAAAACTATGAAGTCAGCGTCGTATTGCTACGCAGAGGCGAAGACGCCGACATGCACCCCGCTGGCGCACGCGTACTACAAACCAACGACATCATTGCCATACTGGGAAGTCCCGACAAAATCAACAAACTCGTGAATGACAACATCTAAAGACTCACGCCCACTGATCGGGATTGTGGGAGCGTGTTCATCCGGCAAATCAACGCTCATTGCGGGGCTAGCAGGCTACGGACTGCGCATCCGGCATATTGCGCAGGAGCATTCTTACGTCAAAGATATGTGGCGGCGCTTGCGCAATCCTGACATCCTCATCTACCTGCATGTTTCGTATGAAGAAGCACAGGCGCGCCGCAAATTATCCTGGTCGGAAGATGAATACAAAATCCAGCTTGAACGCCTCGCCCATGCGCGCACGCACGCGGATATTGAACTGGACACCGACAAAAAAACACCTGCCCAAGTCTTGGCAGAAACCGTCAACTTTCTGCGCGAAATGGGCGTTCTTTCCTGAAAACTCCCCCCAAAAAAAGAAAAAGAACTTGCTCTATTCGCCCCAAATGGGTGTATAATCCTTCCGCCACCCGCACATGGTGGTATTTTTATGATTGGAGTAGCGCTTTATGATAAAAAATCAGAACAATCGTTTGGTCATTATTATTCTGGTCGTGCTTTTTGCTCTCTGGATTGACTTAAACGACACACTCATAATCACCAATCCCTTTAACGGGAAAGTGGTTGTCAACCGCAGCGTCACCCCCCAACTCGGGCTTGACCTGCGTGGCGGCTTGCAAGTTTTGCTTGAAGCCGACCTCCCCGCAGACGTAGAGGTCAGCACCGACCAAATGGAAGTTGCCCGCCGCGTGATCGAAAATCGTACCAACGCGCTGGGTGTCGCCGAAAACGTCGTTCAAGTCGCTGGTGACCGCCGCATTGTTGGTGAGTTCCCCGGCTTGGAAGACACCGAAGGCGTCATCAATACCATTCAGCAAACCGGTTTGCTTGAGTTTGTGGATGTAGCGACGCAGCCTGTTCAAGCCGGTACTGTGCTCGTCACCGACTACGGTCTCACAGAAGACGCGCGCGCCGAGCTGATGAATGTTCCCGAAGGCGAAACGCCCCCTACAATTTATCACACGGTGATGACCGGCGGCGAACTGAGCGATGTCTATGTCTCGCAAGATCAGGTTGGCGGCTATCAGATCGCCTTTGAGCTGACCAAAGACGGCGCAACCATTTTTGGCGAACACACCAGCAACAATGTTGGCAATTATCTCGCCATCGTACTCGACAAGACCGTTATCTCCGCTCCGCGTATTCAAAGCGCGATTACAGAAGGCAGCGGCGTCATCACCGGTCAATTCGACTATGAGAGTGCCAACAACCTCGCCATTCAATTGCGCTACGGTTCACTACCTGTGCCGCTAAAAATCGTCGAAAGCCGCATCATTGGTCCGACCCTCGGTGAAGACTCATTGCAACGCTCCATGCAAGCAGGTCTAATCGGGATGATTATCGTTATCCTCTTCATGGGCATCTACTATCGCCTGCCCGGCGTCGCCGCTGATATTTCCATTCTGCTCTATGCTGCGATCGCCTTCGCCATCTTCAAATGGATCGGCGTTACCCTGACTTTGCCCGGCATCGCCGGTTTCATGCTCAGTACCGGTTCCGCCCTCGACGCGAACATTCTTGTCTTTGAGCGCCTCAAGGAAGAACTCCGCAAAGGACGCAACCTTAAACAAGCCTTCGACATGGCTTGGTCTCGCGCTTTGCCCTCCATTATGGACTCGAATGCGGCGGTGCTTATCACTGCAATCATCCTCTTCTGGTTTGGCAACGCCTTTGGCGCAACCATTGTAAAAGGCTTTGCGGTCACATTGTTCTTGGGTGTGCTTATCTCCCTCTTCTCCGCCCTCTATATCACCAAAACGCTCCTCGCAGTTGCGCTTGACAAGC
>JANTFU010000270.1 GCA_024763295.1 Anaerolineales bacterium | reverse complement strand
AGGGCAATACAATGCGTACTTGTGCCAGCAAAGCAACCAAAATTGCGCCGCTCAATACAAGAAAGGCATCCCGCATCCATGCAGTGCTGCGTGGAAAATAGCGGGTCGATAAAGTGGGGGCAAGGGTGGTCATAAAAACTCCTCTGTTTATTGGATTTCTTGCAAAAGCCTATTTGCGCCAAGGTACGCCATCTCCGGCAGTTGGCGTGCTTATGCAATGGCTATTCTGTAAATTCTCTCGCTATAACCCGCTAAAACTAACTTCGTTTTGTTATTCGTTCCCCCTTCTGTATCCCTTGTTTTTTCACTTCTCTTGTGCTATTTTTGCATTGATATTCACATTCAAGAGATAATCATCCTATGTCACCGAAAAAGAAAACAGTCATTATCGTAGAAGACGAACGCGAAGCCGCAGATATGTTCGCAGAAATGATGCGTGTGACCGGCTTCGACGTTCACTCGCTATATAGCAGTACACCTGCCATTAGCACCATCTCCGCTGAAAAGCCCGATTTGGTAATTTTGGATATTATGATGCCCGATATCTCGGGGCTGGAAGTCTTGCGTTATATGCGTCGTGATCCCGCCCTGAAAGAGATTCCCGTCATTTTGGTCTCTGCCAAGAGTATGCCAGCCGATATTCAAGAGGGAATGGATGCTGGAGCTTCGAATTACCTCACCAAACCGATCGGATTTTTAGAATTGAAAGAAGCGGTTGAAGCACTCGTCTCGCCCGCAGGTTAGGTTGGGGCGGCGGTTTATGAGTTTGGTACGCGCCTTTATCGCGGTCGAAATTTCTTCTACCCTGAAGGAAAAACTGCATCAAGAAACAGAATCTTTGCGAGGGGCATTGCCACGCGCCATTGTGCGTTGGGTCAATGTGGGCAATATCCATCTGACGCTCAAATTTTTGGGTGATACGCGCATGGATGATCTCGAAAAGCTCAAAACATATCTCGCGGAAGAAGTTGACGGTCAGAAAATCTTTGATCTGGCGATTAACGGGATTGGTGTTTTTGCCAGCTTTTCCCGTCCAAGCGTGATCTGGGCTGGGGTGCGTGAAGATAACGGAAATTTGCTTGCGTTGCATAAGGCTGTTGAAACGGCAGCCAGCCAAATTGGGCGCGAACCGGAACGGCGTCCGTTTTCGCCGCATCTCACGTTAGGGCGCGTCCAACGAAAGATTTCGTCCGCCGACAAAGATCGGATTCGCGCCGCCGTTCTATCCCACGAAAATCTGGATTTTGGTACAATGCAGGTCAATTCGTTGCATCTTTTTGAGAGCAAATTAAAACCGACGGGCGCTGTTTATCGTTCGTTATTTGAAATAGAACTATCGTAGGAGATTTTTTTGAGCACACAAGAATTACCGTATGCCATCGTAGATGCGCTGGAAGAGAAAAAAGGCGAAGATATTTTGCTGCTTGATTTGCGCGGTGTGGCTGGATTTTGTGATTACTTCGTTTTGTGCAACGGCACAAGCGATCGTATGTTAGATGGCTTGGCAGATGATTTGCTGCGCAAGATTAAGACTTCGCATAAGTTAAAGGGACATTTGGAAGGCGAGTCACGCGATGGCTGGCTTTTGGTGGATTATGGCGAAGTGGTAGTGCATTTGATGTCGCCCGATCAGCGTGATTATTACGCGCTGGAAGAATTGTGGAGCGAGGGTAAGCCGCTGGTGCATATTCAGTAAAGATTTGGTGCTCTAGTTGCCGTCCTTCGCGCAAGGGGTACGGCGGCGCTTTTACGAGAAGCCTGCGCCGAGGACGGCGCAGGGAGCATACTATAAAATGAAAACACCGCGTATTTTCAAAATACGCGGTGCTTTGCATTAAGGCTATGTAGTGCGACATTTATGTCGCATGGTTGTGGCAACATGAATGTTGCGTTACAACCCGAAATTTTTACTCGAAAATCCAGCTTTCAGTGGCGCGAGACCATTCGACCAGTTCTTCAGGTTTGAACCAAAGCTCGGTTTCTTTGATGCCGTTTTCGGGGCTGTCGGAAGCGTGGGTGATGTTGCGACCGATTTCAAGCCCGAAGTCATGGCGCACGGAGCCGGGAGCGGCTTCGGTGGGATTGGTGGCACCCATAGTTTGGCGCACGGCGGCGACGGCATTGTTGCCTTCCCAGACCATTGCCATCACGGGGGCAGAAGTGATGTATTTGATCAAGCCATCGTAGAAAGGCTTGCCCTTGTGAATGCCGTAGTGGGTCTCAGCGAGTTCTTGGCTAACCGCCATGAATTTTGCGCCAACCAGACGCAAGCCGCGACGCTCAAGGCGAGCGATTACTTCACCGACCAGTCCACGCTGGACACCATCGGGTTTGACAAGTACGAATGTTCTTTCCATAACTTCCTCCAAAAGGTTTATTTTGAAAATTTCTCTATACCAGCGTAAAGTCCGGCATTTGCCGGACTTTACGAGAATGCGTATGAATGAGCAAGATTTAGCGCAGTAATTCCTCGGCTTTGGTGTAGGCGTTGATTGCTTCCTGCAATTGCCCGGCACGCATGTAAGCATCGCCAAGCATTTGCCAAATGGAAATATCAATCGGATAATCGTAAAGAGCCTCGCGCAGATCGTAAATGGTTTCGTCGAGTAGACGTTTCTTCTTAATTAATTTGCCGTATTCGGCGAGGGCAGCGCTTATGTTTCCTTCGCGCATGGCAGCTTGGGCGCTCATCAGCGTGATGTCACGCAACATAGTCGTATTCATGCGCTGTACTTTACGGCGTGGCGGTAAACTGATTGGCGGTTCGGGCGCAGGCGTGGGTTTAGCCGTCTTTTCTGGTGCTGCCGGTTGCCGATCCTTTTCTTTGGAAGAAGCGACAGGCTTCTTTTCTTCTTCCAACCAGCCGGAAAAGTCGCGCTTACCAGATGTAGGTGCGGGTTCTTTGGCAGGCTCTTCCTCCAGCCAGTCTGAGAAGTCGCGGCTTGGTGCTGCGGCAGGTTTAGGCGGGGCTTCTTCTTTCGTCGAATCGGATGCTTTTGCTGACGCATCGCTCGCCAACCAATCAGGCAGGTCATCTGCTTTTTCAGTTTTGGGAATTGCCTGCGGCTCGCTCGTGGTTTGGGCTTGTTGCTCCTCTTCAACGAGTTCGTTCAACCAAGCCGTTGACGTCCCACTGACCGGTTGCGCGGGTTCTTCTTGCGCTGTGGGCGAAACGGGGGATTCTGCGGTAGCTTCTGCTGTGGGCGTTGGCTGCGCGGCAGGTGCCTCGTAAGAGAGCTTTTCTTCTGCTTTTTCTGCTAGTAAGCGTTCCTCATCTGCTGCGCTTGCTGTTTCAGGTGTGGCAGGCGTTTCTTCAGAGGGCTGCCAAGCTGCCGGAACCTCTTCGATGTCATCATCGTCGCGCAACCAAGCAGGGACGTCATCATCGGCAGGCAATTGCGGCGTAGATGGTTCAGGGGCGGCAGTCACTTCTTCCGGCGCTTCTGTGGCGGCAGGTGCGGGGCTGCTTTCACTTTGTTCATTGCGCCAGTTATCATCAGCATTAGCGGCAGGTACTTCTTCTACTGGGACTGTTGCGGCTGCCTCGGCAGCTTGGACAGGCTCTTCTGTGGGCGGTTGCGGCGCGTCGCTGACCTGCTGTGCTTGCTGTACCCATTCGGGCGCGGCTTCGGTGCGGGCGTTCGGATCGGTAATCAATTCGTCGGGATTAGCACCCTGATTGGCGGCGAGTTGTTCGAGCCAATTCA
>JANTFU010000269.1 GCA_024763295.1 Anaerolineales bacterium | reverse complement strand
TATCCCCGCCCCTTGCCGTGACCGACTTTTCCGAAATCAAAGGGCAAGAACACGTCAAACGCGCGCTGGAAGTGGCAGCAGCAGGCGGACATAATGCTCTTCTTTTAGGAGTTCCAGGGGCTGGCAAAACCCTGCTAGCGCGTGCCCTGCCCGGCATTTTGCCCAAAATGAGCATCGAAGAAGCCCTCGATGTGACGCGCATCTACTCGGTCGCAGATCAACTCCCCACAGATATTCCCCTCATGCAACTGAGACCTTTTCGCGCCCCGCACCACACTATCAGCCATGCCGGTTTGGTCGGTGGTGGCAACTGGCCCCGCCCGGGTGAAATATCCCTTGCTCATCGTGGCGTCCTCTTCCTTGATGAATTCCCCGAATTCGGCTCGCGCGTCCTTGAAGTCATGCGCCAACCGATGGAAGATAAACAGGTCACGATCAGCCGCGCGCAGGGATCGCTGACCTTCCCTGCTAACTTCCAACTTATTGCTGCTATGAACCCATGCCCCTGCGGTTACTATGGCGATACACAACGCGAATGTACTTGTTCACTCCAAACCGTGACCCGCTACCAAAAGCGGATTTCCGGTCCCATGCTCGACCGCATCGACATCCATATTGAAGTTCCACGCGTGGATTTTGAGAAGCTCTCTGACAATAGAAGGGGAGAAAGTTCAGAAACCATCCGCGCCAGAGTAGAAAAAGCCCGCCAACGTCAACGCGAACGCTTTGCCGGTCTCAACAATGGGGTGATGACCAATGCCGATATGCGCGTCGCTGAAGTGCGTCAGTTTTGCGAATTAGATGACGCGGGGCGGCAACTCATCAAGGCTGCAATGACCCAGCTTCAACTCTCCGCGCGCGCCTATCACCGTATCCTGAAATTGGCGCGCACGATTGCGGATTTGGCGGGGGAGGAGAGCATCCAATCAAGTCATCTGGCGGAGGCGTTGCAGTATCGTCCGAAGGGGATGATGGTATAGGAGAAAAAAGATGAGGAGAGATGATGTTGGGAGAGGGCAAGCAAGCCTGAAACACGTGCGTAAAGTGGACTATCCATCCCACGAAAAAGAAATTTTTCCTTATTGACAAAAGATTAAATTCAATGCTATAATGGGAACGTTCCCGCAATTATTCAAGGAGCTTCCGTGAAACGCAGACCGACCATTATAGATGTAGCTAAAAAAGCAGGGGTGTCTAAAAGCACGGTTTCGCGCGTTGTAGCAGATGGCGGGCAGGGGGTTAACGATGAAACCAAAGAGCGTGTTTTACAGGCGATTGATGAACTGGGCTATGTGCGCAATGCCATTGCAAGCAGTATGCGCACCGATCGCACCAATCTGATTATGCTTGCCATCCCCGACATCACCAACCCCTACTGGCCCGAAGTGGCTCGCGGCGTTCAGGATGTGATGGATGCCGAAGGTTACGCCGTCGTTTTCGCCAACAGCGATTGGGATGAAGAGCGCGAGCTTGAATATCTTGAAATGGCGCGTCGCAACCGTCTGGATGGCATTCTCATCAATCCCGTGCAAGTCAGCAGCGCAAAATTGGAAAGCAGTGGCATCCCGACCGTAATTTTGGGCACTCGTGAAGCGTACAGCGCCTTTGATCGGGTCGGCGCTGACAGTTATGTGGGCACAAAAACTGCCGTTCAGCACCTAATTGACTTGGGGCATCGTCGCATCGGCATGATTTTGGGGCAGTTGGATATCAAATCGAAGGATTCTCGCAGACGTGGCTATGTGGATATTTTGAAGGATGCCGGGATTCCGCTTGATGAAGAATTGATTACCACTGTTCCTTTCACTCGTGCAGGAGGGGAAGCGGGGTTCACGACCTTGTTTCAACTTGGTACGCCTCCCTCGGCTATTTTCTGTGCGAATGACACGATTGCCATTGGCGCGCTTCAAGCCGCTTACGCTGCCGGAGTCGGCGTTCCCAAAGATGTTTCCATCATTGGCTTGGACGATATTGATGCCGCCCTAACTACCAATCCGCCCCTGACCACGATCTCAAAACCCAAATACGATATTGGCAAGCAAGCCGCCCTTTTCCTGCTCGAACATATTCAAGGCGCAGCGCCAAGTTTCCCTCGAAAATTACAGCTAGCGGGGAAGTTGGCTTTACGAGGCACAACGACACAGAAATAGCCTATTTTTTTACACCAACAAGGGAACGTTCCCAAAAGGATGAATTTATGCTTACTCGACAAGATTTGATTGAAAACCCCGCCCTCGCACGAAACAAAAGCACCGCCGCCCTGATTGGTGTGGCAGTTGGCGATGCGCTCGGTGATTTGGGGCGCAGTCAGGAACATCGCGCCCGCTACGGCATCGCCACCAATATGACAGATACAGCGAAAAGCACGGATGATACCGAATTTGCTCTGCTCACCGCTCGCATGATCTTGGATTGCGAAGGCAACCTGACCAGAGATGCCGTTTTTCGGGCGTGGAAAAAGTACATTCTCGACGAGGGGGGCGTATTTGCCCGAGCCGGGCGTCCGCTTTATGGAGCGGTAGCAAACCTACAGCGGGGAATGCGTGCGCCGCTCTCCGGTCAAGATAATGTCGGCAACGATGATGACGGCTCCGCCATGCGCATCACGCCCATCGGCATCATCTGTGCAGGTGATCCTGAAAAAGCGGCAGCAATGGCTGAAACCGAAGCCGAAATCAGCCATTATGGTGACGGAATTACAGCCGCGCAGGCTGTGGCAGCGAGTGTGGCTGTGGCGATGGTCGGCGGCACCACCGAAGAGATTATTGCGGCAGGGAGAGAATATATCCCCGCAAATAGTTGGCTGGGACGCTCCATGCAGCGAGCGATGGATCTTTGCGATGCAGCTGACAGAATCGAAGATATTTGGGAGCCAATTCACACGCAGTTTTGGACTCCCTCCCATGCGACAGCCGCAGAAGCCATCCCGCAGCTTTATGCCATTTTCCGCATGACGGATGGCGATTTTCGTAAAGGGCAGTTTTGGGCTGCTAATTTTGGACGAGATGCCGATACGGTTGCGGCAGTAGTCGGCGCATTATCTGGCGCGAAAAATGGGATGGAAGTCATCCCGCCTGAATGGGTTGAGATTGTGCGTAAACCCAGCGGCGTTGCATTGAAATTTACAGCAAATGAAGATGTTGTTGATTTGGCTGAGGCGTTGGCAAAGCTGATTAAGTAAAAAAGGAGGTTTGTATGGCGAAAAAAGAGCGTAAGAGTTGGGTTCGCCAATGGCGTGAGATGTCGCCCGTAACCCGAAGAGAAGCGCTGGCTGGTTATGCCTTTATCTCTCCATGGCTATTTGGTTTTATCTTTTTTATGGCGATCCCGATTTTGGCTTCGTTTTTTATCAGCTTTACCCGCTGGAATATCGTTAGTTCGCCGAAGTGGGTTGGTATTCAAAACTACGAACGTATTTTTACGTCAGACAAGGCATTTGTGCAATCGCTAAAAGTGACTTTTCGCTATGCCCTGATCTACCTACCACTGACCACTGCCGCAGGTTTAGCTACGGCGATGGCATTGAATGCGAAAGTGAAAGCAGTAGGACTTTTTCGGGCGTTGTTCTACCTGCCTTATGTAGCGCCCCAAATCGCTGCGACCCTGATTTGGATGTGGGTGCTGAACCCCCGCTACGGCTTGCTGAATACGATGCTGGGTTGGATCGGTATCGAAGGTCCAAACTGGTTTCACGACCCTGACACGGCGATTTACG
>JANTFU010000268.1 GCA_024763295.1 Anaerolineales bacterium | reverse complement strand
TCTATCATACTAGAGCACAAAGGGACACAAAGGAAAAATGTTAAAAATTTTTCTTCGTGTTTCTTCGAGACTTTCGTGGTAAATAAAGGAGGAAAAATGCAACCAACCAGAAAATCTTACCCGCCAATTCCATCTGAAACGGAGCGCATTGGCAAAATTGTATTGGATGCAGCTTACAAAGTCCACACTGCTTTGGGTCCAGGCTTGATGGAATCTGTTTATGAAGCCTGTGTTGCTTATGAAGTTGAAAAACAAGGATTGCTTGCAGAAACTCAGGTTGTTTTGCCTGTAAAATACGATGAAGTCATCGTCAAAACGGGATTGCGTCTCGATCTGTGGGTCGAAAAATTGGTCATCGTTGAGTTCAAAGTCGTGCAAACCATGATTCCGCTTTATGATGCTCAATTGCTCACTTATCTAAAAATAACAGGAAACCGTCTGGGATTTCTGATGAACTTCAACGTCAGGCGTCTAAAACATGGCGTCACTCGTATCGTGCATTAAAAATGTTCACCACAAACAGCGCGAAGGGACACAAAGAAAAACAATCTAAGGCTTTCCTTCGTGCCCCTTCCTGTCCTTCGTGGTAAATAAAAAGGTGAAAGAATGAACAACAAATCCATAGGCTATCTCATCGGTGGCGGACTCAAAGCATCCTTCAGGATTCGGCTGACGGTCTCCTCCCAAGCTGTTTCTGAGGGCGCTTTCGTCGTCATCAAAAGCGGCAACTGGCACTACTACGGCATCGTCACCGACATCCAACTTGGCAGCACGGATGAAAAATTCGCCGACGAAAAAATGGATGGACGCCTTGCCCCGTCGCTGGCGCAGGCGCTACATCAGCAGGCGCTCTATGCCAATTTGGAAGTCTTGCCAAACCTGATGTTTGAAGTGGGACCCGAACCCGGAACGCCCGCCGCCTTGGCTTGGCAGCAGAAAATTGACGCAGGGTTAGCCGACCAGCCGACGCCGCGCCCCGTCAAAAACATCCCGCCGCACCACGCCGAGGTCTTTTTGGCATCGGCGGGCGACATCGACGAGATTTTCGGCAAAGAAGAGGGCAAGCGCAACTTTATTATTGGGCACACCCGTGAGCAGGGACACCCCGTGCGCATCGACCTGAAGAAGTTTGTGCAGCGCTCGTCGGGGATATTTGGCGCGACAGGCACGGGTAAATCCTTCCTGACGCGCGTCATTTTGGCGGGACTGGTGGAGTATGACGAAGCCTCCCTGCTGGTTTTTGACATGCACACCGAGTATGCCTACACCTACCATCCGCCCGAGGGCGGGGACGCGGTGCCCGGCTTGAAGGACAAACGGGCTTCGAAGGTCAGCATTGTCGGGCTGGGACGCGGCAAAGCGGCGGCGTATCAGGGCGTGGCGCCCGATATTTCGCTCGAAATTGCGATGAGCGACATCCGCCCGGCGGATATTGAGATGCTCGCCAAAGAATTAAATTTGCGCGATACGACTTCGGTGACCTTGAGCGCCCTGCAAGGTACGCTCGGCAAGCATTGGTTTCAAAAATTTATGGAAATGAAATCCATGCCCAAAGACAGGGATGAAGACGGCAAGCCGCTTGGCTATCCCGATGGCAGTATCGAAAAATGGGCGGATGATGCCGGCATCCATGCCGAAGCCGCGAAAGCCTTGCATTCACGTTTGCGACGTCGCATTTACGATAAACCCTATATCGTTGAAGAACCTGTCAGCGATGGCATTACGCAGATTATCAATGCGCTTGAAGGGAAAAAGCACGTCATTCTCTCCTTCGGTAGCTACGACAGCGACCTCGATTATTTGCTGGTCTCGAACCTGCTGACCCGTCGCATCCGTGATGCGTGGGAAAAGAAGACCAATGCCTACAATTTGAACCGTCAGCAAAATTCCCCGCCGCGCCCATTGGTGATCGCCATCGAGGAAGCGCATAAATTGCTGAATAGAGAGATGGCATCTCAGACGACGTTTTCGACGATTGCGCGTGAGTTACGCAAATACTTTGTGACCCTACTCATCATCGACCAGCGCCCGTCGCAGATTTATGATGAAGTTCTCTCTCAACTCGGGACGCGCATCTCAGGCTGGCTCGGCGACGATAACGATATTCAAGCCGTGCTTTCGGGCTTGGCTGGGCGCGAGAGCTTGCGCGGAATGCTATCCCGTTTGCAATCGGGGCAGGAGGTGCTCCTACTCGGTCCCTGGGGCGTGCCGATGCCGCTGCCCGTCCGCTCGCGGCGTTATGGGCAGGCGTTTTGGGATGAGTTGGGGGGCAAGTCGAAGAAGAAACGTTCGGGTGAGGATGCGTTAAGGGAGATGGGATTTTAATAGAACGCGGATTGGGCAGATTTAACGGGTTTTCGCGGATTCTTCTTTTAGGAAATCTGTGTGAATCTGCCTAATCCGTTAAATCCGCGTTCCATTTTCAAGGAGGAAAAGATGATGTTGCATCAGGAAATTACGTCGAAGATTATTGCTGCTTTTTATAAGGTTTACAACAATCTTGGCTATGGTTTTCTCGAAAAGGTTTATGAAAATGCGCTTGTGATTGAGTTGAATAAAGTTGGATTAACCGTTCGACAGCAGGTTCCTATTTAGGTTTACTATGACGGGAAGGTGGTTGGAGAATATTTTGCCGATTTGCTTGTTGACGACAAAGTTATCGTTGAACTCAAAGCTACGAAAGCGATCGTCGATGCTCATGAAGCCCAACTGATCAACTATCTTAAGGCTACCAATATCGAAGTCGGTCTACTGCTTAATTTTGGCACAGAAGCTAAGTTTAAACGCAAAATTTTCACCCAACGCAAGAAATAAACCCAGCTTTTAAATCCGTGTCAATCAGCGTAATCCGTTAAATCCGCGTTCTGTTTTATTGGTTATTCATAGGAGAAGCGTATAGTAAGCGTCAAGCAGTCAAATTTACAGCATGTTAAGATACAAGCAGTTTGACAAAGATTTCTCTTCTCCTCCTTTCGTAGAGAGCCACGCTAAAAGTCGTGGCTCTCGCTCTTTAAATGCCTAATGGTTCTTCCGTAAGACATTTGGTGGTGCTTAAGTTGTAAGTGATGGCGTAAGCCAGAAAATCATTACACAATACGCAACACGCTTTACGCTATTCTACAGCGCAAAGAGCCTAAACACAAAAAAGGCGAAACTAAAGTTACTTCTGCAAATTGTAATAAAACTGAAAGATATGGAGGCGGTTTTGGTTTGCTTTGGTTGGTAGAATAAGGTCATTGAATGAATTGGAGCAGCTATGTTACACCCCTTTTTAGCCCACATGATCGGCGATTTTCTCATCCAGAATGATTGGATGGCAAGCCATAAGAAAGAACGATCTTTCGTTACTTTGGTGCATGTTTTTGCGTACTTGATTCCTTTTTTGCTTACGGGGTTGAATTGGTGGCAAATCGCTTTAATCGGGTTGACGCATTTCTTGCAGGATCGCTCGACCTTTGTTGATTGGTTTGTAAGCACCTGGAAGCGTATTCCGAACGAAGAAAGGGGCGTTATCCCGCTGATTGTCGATCAGGTGTTTCACCTGATTATGATCCAGATTGCGATTTGGCTAGGAATGATTTTGTAGATATTGAAAATCCGAGAATTTCTCGGATTTTTTTATGACTCCACACTAAAAGATATTCAATCATCTCTAAGTGGGAGAGAACACCCTGAAAACCGAGTTTTTAACACGCCATTCATCAAATCACTCACTTCGGAGA
>JANTFU010000267.1 GCA_024763295.1 Anaerolineales bacterium | reverse complement strand
GCCCGAAGAGTTTGCCAAACCGGCGGTTTTCCTGCTTTCGCCTGCCGCGTCGTATATCACGGGCGTGAGTTTGTTGGTAGACGGGGGGATTACGAAAGGAACGTTTTAACGTTAAAACGTTGAAACGTTGGAATGTTGCAGTCTGACTGATTTGCCAGTAAACTTCCACCTTTCCAACTTTAAACTTGAAATGGAGTAACAAGTGAAAACCTGCCTAAACTGCAAAGCCACTGAAAGCCAAATCCCCTTGCTTGACCTACACTATCAAGGAGAAAAACTTTTTATCTGCCCACGTTGCCTGCCGCAATTGATTCACAAACCTGCAACGCTGGTCGGCACGCTAAAGGGCGCGGAAAATATCCAACCGGCTGACGAACTATAACGTTTTAACGTTCGAACGTTAAAACGTTCTCTTATGAAAAAACTCTCCTTCCTCACCCGCACATCCTTCCTCATCGCTGCCTTTTTCGGCACGGATAAAATCCTCGCCTTCTTGCGCGCGAAAATTATCGCAAACCAATTCGGTCTATCCTTCGAATTGGACGCCTTCAACATCGCCAACAACTTGCCGGATATGCTCTTTGCGCTCATCTCCGGCGGGGCGATGTCGATGGCGCTGATCCCCGTCCTGAGCGAATACCTGACCACACGTGGACGCCCCGAAGCGTGGAAGCTCTTCTCGCGCATTGCCAATCTTGCCTTTCTCGTCACCGCAAGCGCCGGAATCCTGATTGCCATCTTCGCCGAACCCATTGTGCGCGCCGAAATCGGCATTGCGCCCGGTTTCAACATTGAGCAGCAAAACACCATCATCCACCTGATGCGCCTGAACCTGATCGCCACCACCATTTTCTCGGTCAGCGGGCTTGTCATAGGCGGTCTGCAAGCCAACCAACACTTTTTGCTGCCCGCGATGGCGCCCGCGCTCTACAACATCGGGCAGATTTTCGGGGCAACGGTCTTTTCGCCCAGCGAACCGTATCATTTCGCAGGCATCCAACTTCCCGCATTCGGGCTAGGCGTTGAAGGCTTGGTCTACGGCGTTATTCTCGGCGCTATTCTGCATCTTGGCGTCCAAATACCGGGGCTGATCAAGTATCGCTTCAAGTGGACGCCATCCATCAATCTCAAAGATGAAGGCGTGCGGGCTGTGCTGAAAATTATCGGACCTCGTCTCGTCACCATGCTTGGCATTCAACTTGTCTTCATCGCGCGTGATAACTTTGCCTCACGGCTGGAGGTCGGCGCAGTCACCGCGCTCACTTATGGCTGGATGATTATGCAAGTCCCCGAAACACTGCTGGGGACAGCTATCGCAACCGCCATTTTGCCGACCATTTCGGAATATGCGGCGGCGGAAAACTGGACGAAGTTCCGCAAGACGATTGAACGCGCCATTCAGGTAATGCTCGCTCTAACGCTGCCCGCCGCAGCCATCCTTGGGGCAGGCTTGTTTCCCTTAGTGAGAGCGGTATTCGGCTTTGACATGGACGGCACCACCCTGCTCGTCTGGACAGCCCGCGCCTATCTGCTCACGCTGGCAGGCTATGCCATTCAGGAAGTGCTCTCGCGTGCCTTCTACGCCCGCCAAGAGGCGCTCGTACCGCTCTGGACGATCTTCGTCCGCTTTGGGCTGTATATTGCGGGCGGTTTGGTTGTGCTGAACTTCTTCCCCGAATTGAGCGCAACCGGCTTGGCGCTGGCAGAGTTGGCGGTAACCGTCGAAGCCGCGCTGATGCTCTACATAATGAGAGCAAGATTACAGGAGAGCGTTTCGGCGCTCTCTTCGTTGGGACGCGGATTCGTTGCAGCCGTCATCGGCGGTACATCCACCTATCTACTGGCACTCTATCTGCCGGGCGGCGCAATCAGCACAGCCATCATTGGCATGGCGCTTGGAGCAGTTATCGCACTGCTGATTGTTCAGAAAGAAGTGCGTGTTCTCTTCAATTTATAGGTGCCCTTGCGAGGAGGGCGCACTTCCAACGAAGCAATCTCCCCTTCCATAAGACCGCGTCGTCGCAAAAGCACGCTCATCACGGAATCATATTAAGTGTATAATAGCCCGCATGTCTGAAAATCTTGAGTCTACTCAACCCACAAAAATAGAAAAGAAAAAGTCGCGTTGGGGGCGCTTTCTGATTACCCTGCTGGGTTTTCTGGTAATTGTTGGCTTGGGGCTGTACAGCGGATATAGTTCTGGTATCGCTGCACGAAAGTCTGCCGAAGCCACCCAAATTAGTGCAGCGCTAACCAAACAATTTGAACTGGGCGCAATCGCACTGGCAGAGGGACGTTACGACCATGCCCGCCAGCATTTTGAATATATCGTCCAGCACGATCCGACCTTCCCCGGCGCTGCCGAGGGAATGGCTGAAGCTATTTTGGGCATGAGCTTTACGATGACCCCCACCATCACGCCCTCGCCCACGCTAACACCAACACCCGACCTACGCGGCGTCGAGGCAATTTTTAACAACGCTCAAGCGCTTATCGATGCCGGAAACTGGGCAAATGCGCTCGAAACGCTCGATCAATTACGCGCCGAAGACCCAACTTACCGCGTTGCTGAAGTGGACGGCATGTATTATTTTGCCTTGCGCTATGCCGGTGTCGATAAAATCTCCAAAGAAGGCGACCTTGAAGGCGGCATTTACTACCTTTCGCTGGCAGAAAAGTTCGGTCCACTCGATACACAAGCAACCGGCGTCCGTGAAGCAGCACGGCTCTATATTACGGCTGCTACGTTCTGGGAAATCAACTGGGAACAAGCGGTCAATTATTTCGGTCAGCTTGCATCCTTTGCCCCCAACACTTGGGATAATGCCTCCAACATGACCGCAGCACAGCGCTATCATTACGCTCTCATGCGCTACGGCGACCAACTTTACAATAACAACAATGCCTGTGGTGCCTATGCCCAATATCAGGCGGCACAAGCCTACGGCGCACTTGACGACACAGCGAATTACAACGCCAACAAAGCTTATCAAATCTGCTATCCGCCCACCAACACTCCCGAACCAACGGCGGTTGTACCGGCAGAAACGCCCACAGAGACGCCCATTCCCTAATCAATATGCCTATTTGGGCGCTTGCTTTCACCTATTGGATTCACATGCTGGCTACCGTGCTTTGGTTCGGTAGCCTTGCTCTTTTAAGCCTTGTCGTTATCCCTGCCATGCGGAAAAGTCTGGATGCAGCTTCACAAACCAAGCTGATGGCTGCTATCCAAAAGAAACTTGACCCGCTGGGATGGTTCAGCGTCGCGCTCCTGCTTGCAACGGGGATGTTCCAAATGAGCGCTAATCCCAACTACGATGGTTTTCTTGCCATTTGCGGACAATGGGCTTGGTCTATTCTGGTAAAACATCTCTTCTTCCTCGGCATGATCGCCGTCAACGCCGCGCAGACGTGGTGGCTGTTGCCAAATATCCAGCGCGCCATGCTGCGCCAGCAAAAAAGCGGCGATATGGCAGAAGTAGCAAGATTGCAAAAACGCGAGAAGTTGTTGCTGAATTTAAATGTAGTTTTAGCAATTCTGGTTTTGGGGATGACGGCGTTGGCGAGGGCGGCGTAGACTTTTAACAAGGAGGGTAAAATCAATGGAACCTTTTTTCAACAACCTGCCAATCATTATTGAAGCTTTCCTAAATAATCTGCCAGCCATTATTGTTGGGGGTATATGTGCAATTTATATTCTGGTACTCGTAGTTGCACCTGCAATCATGTTCATCCATGATTTG
>JANTFU010000266.1 GCA_024763295.1 Anaerolineales bacterium | reverse complement strand
GTTGCTCATGTACTCATCAATGAACAAGCCAACGGTTTTTTCTTTATGTTCAGTGCAACGTTGATTTTTTATAGCTCATTAGCCTATGCAAAGCACCGTGTTTTTCGGAGGTACAAGAAAATATATTTTATTGCCATATATCAAGGAATAGATTTCTTTGCTTGGATAGTGGCTAGTCTCGTCGTCGTTCTTTTGTATAGTGTTGGTGAAAACGATATAAACAATTTCTCGTCGATTTTGTTGTCGCTCTTATCGTGGTCAGGGATTGTAACGGTTTTCTTGAACATTGCTGGATGGTATGGATATTACAAAGATAAGCTGCGAAAGGAAATATTCATTCATAAACTCATAAGAATCATTGTCGTAATGTTTCTTGTAATTGCCAGCATTTTTTTATTTATTGATCCCTTGGAAAGCTTCCATGTTCTTTTTACCCAATATAATCCAACGATTGGTCGTTTTCTTTATGTCCAAGCTAGTTTGTTATGGGTAGGGTTGCTTACCGGACTCGCGTATGTTTTATTGCCTTACCGAAATGTTTATGACAAATGGAACCGTTTGCAAGAGGATAGTGAATATTTTGATATTGAAACCACCCCGAGTGCTTGGGATTATGATTCTTGAAATTTTTTCAATATGGCACTCTTCTCCGATAGATTACAGGGATTATGAGTATTCAAAGGTGATAGTCACTTTTGTTTGGGGTAAGTTTTATTTTTTCTACCTGAGATAAATTGGATTGCTGAATATCCAACCGCGTTTGCGTCCCAAATAGCGGCGATAGGCTTCGATGCGGTACGCGCCCGGCTCGGATGTGATGTGTGTACAAACCTGCTGACGTTTGCAGGTTTTGATGATTTCGCCATCTTTGATGAGATGGATATCTGCGAGCGCCGGAAGATGTGCCTGTAAGGTGACTCCGCCTTTTGTCGGGATTTCATCGCCCATGATAACGGAACCCTCTCGACCTTTGGCTGTGAAGCGGAATCCCCGGGTGGGTGCCGGAAGATCATAGCCGATGAAATTGTGTCCAGCACGGTAGGCGTCGAAAATGAGACGTCTATCCGTATTTTCATCGCCTGTCAGAGGGTTTTCCAGCAATAGATGGTTGTTGATGCTGCGGAAATGGAATTCGTAGGGGAAAAGTGTGCGCTTGAGTGGTCCCATGCTGGCATGAAGTGCGTGGGCATCGGCACCGCAAACACCGACAATTTTTTTACCGGCTATCAAAAGTTCATCCCATTTTTGTAGGGCTTCTTTGGGCGGTGTACGCGCAAAAAACTGCGGCAGGAAGGCGTAAAAAAGGGCGTGTAAACGGCTGGGAATGCGTCCTTTGAATTCGCTTAAACCGTTCCAGAGTTCGATGCCGGTAAAGCCTTGCACATCCCAATCGACCCAGGTGATATCCGGCTCATTGATAAAGGGTTGCGGCGGGTCGTAGGGGTGCGCGATGAAGCATAGACCGCCGGCTTTGTTGACGGCATTGATTAGGTCTTGCGGTTCATCGGCATATTGGGCGAGTTCGGTATCTGCACCGAAGACGAGCAGATGATTTTTTTGGGGATCGCGGTCTTGATCGTGGATTTCTTCGCCAATGATGACGAGTGTGCGCTCTTTGCCTTCTTTATAATAACCTTCCGGTCCCTTTACAAAGACGTTATGATCGGTGACGATGACCGCATCCAGTCCGGCTTTTAGCGCGGCTTTGGCAATATCGGCGTGGAGACCGGTGCCGTCGGAGTAGCGGGTGTGCATGTGTAGGCTAGTGATGATTTCGTTCATAAAAGATTTGAGACCTGTGACTTGAGACTTGAAAGGGAGCATTCAGTTGTTGTGGGAAAACTTGCTTTTGCGCTCTCCCCTCACCCTGACTGTCGCTTGCGCTCCAGTCTGTCCCTCTCCCAACATGGGAGAGGGGATTCCCTTCCCCGTTTATCGAGGAAAGGTTGGGGATGGGATTATTCTACAGAACGTCAAAGTTCCCGACTTAAAACTTCTAACTTGCGACTTGCAACTTTAAGGTATAATCTTCGCGTTAATTTCCTAGGAGGTTCGTTCCATGATCAAATATATTGATATAGCCCTGATTATAACGTCGATTACGCTGATTATCAGTGTGATTATGCAAAGCAAGGGTGCCGGTTTAGGAGGTTTGGCTGGCGGCGATACGGGTGGTGTATTCACCGCACGCCGTGGGGTCGAAAAAACTCTCTTCCGTGCCACCATTGTTTTGAGTGTTATTTTCTTTGCCCTGGCGATTGCTGCCGTATTGGTTTCTAAGTAAGCAAGCGCCTCACCGAAAAGGTCATTTCTTCGAGGTGGATGATTTTGATTCCAGCTTGAAGAAACGACCTTTTTTTATTCAGACCTTAGTCGTTAGATATCAGCCCTTCGCTAAAGTCTAAAGTCTAAAGTCTCAAGTCTAAATATGAAACAACTTCGTTGGCAAATCCTTGTGGTTGTGTTGACTCTTGTGCTGGTGGGTGCGCTTTTGCTCAGCCAGCAGCCGATTGTCCAGACCATACTCCCGCAGCCGACCAGCGGCGGTGTTTACACCGAAGCGCTGATCGGTTCGATGAGTCGCTTAAACCCGCTCTTGGATCGCAACAACGCTGCTGATCGCGATGTAGATCGATTGCTCTTTAGCGGATTAATCAAATTCGACTCGCGCGGCATTCCACGCCCCGATTTAGCAGAGTCGTGGGGTTCATCGCAGGATGGCACCGTCTATAACTTTTCGATCCGTCCAAACGCCGTTTGGCACGATGGGCAACCCGTCACCACCGATGATGTCATTTTCACCATTGAACTCATCAAAAGCGACATCTCCTTTTATCCGCAAGATGTCAAAGCATTGTGGGACGCAGTAGAGATTAAAAGACTGGATGCAAAAACCATGCAGTTTCGGCTGCCCGAGCCTTTTGCGCCCTTCCTGGACTATCTTACATTTGGCTTGCTACCGCAACATTTGCTGGGTGCCATCCCCGCTGATCAGATTCTCAATGCCGAGTTTAACCTGAACCCTATTGGCAGCGGACCCTACCAGTTTGACCACTTGATGGTTGAAGATGGGCAGATTACTGGCGTGGTACTCAACATTTTTGACGACTACTACGGACAAACGCCTTATATTCCGCAGGTTGTTTTCCGCTATTATTCATCCGCGCCTGCCGCGCTGGATGCGTACCGACAAGGCGAAGTGCTCGGCATCAGCCAAATTACGCAAGAGACGCTTAATGCCGCTCTCGCAGAAGAAAATCTGGCGTTGTATACCAGTCGCCGCCCTGAGTTGAGCATGGTGCTTTTTAACCTGAACAACGGGGAAGTGCCCTTCTTGCAGGACGTGAATTTGCGTAAAGCACTTTTAACGGGACTCAACCGTCAGCACATCATCAACGATCTTTTACGGGGGCAAGCCATCCCGGCGGACGGTCCGATTTTGCCCGGTTCCTGGGCTTTTTATGAGGGTACCGAGCATATCGCCTACGATCCAACTTCAGCGATTTCAGTCCTCAAGCGCGAGGGGTACACCATCCCTGCTGAGGGCGGAGATGTGCGTGCAAAAGACGGGCAGCCGCTTGCGTTCAATTTGCTGCATCCCGACGATCCGTTACACACTGCCATCGCCGAATACATTCAAAGCGATTGGGCGCAGCTTGGTGTACAGGTGACGCTCGTGCCGATGCCCTACGAGCAGATGATTTACGAAAACCTAACCAATCGCCAATATCAAGCCGCGCTCATTGATCTGAATTTGAGCTACACCCCTGACCCT
>JANTFU010000265.1 GCA_024763295.1 Anaerolineales bacterium | reverse complement strand
TAGCCTATACCGTTGGAGAGACCGGCAAAATTTACTCCTACGAAGTGCGCGAGCCGATGCAAAAGCTCGCCAAAAAGAATTTGCGCCGACTAGGGCTGGATCAGCGCGTGGAATTCAAACTGCGCGATATTGAAGAGGGCTTCGACGAAGAAAATCTCGACGTCCTCTTTCTCGATGTCCAAGCCCCGCACGATTACATCCCACAAGTGCGTGCAGCCATCAAACCCGGCGGATTTTTTGCCAGTTTGGTACCGACCTTTAATCAAGTTCAAATGCTCTTGCAGGCGCTCAACCAAAACAACTTTGCCTTTATCGAAGCCTGCGAAATCTTTTTACGCTATATGAAGCCCCAGCCAGCCCGCCTACGCCCCACAGATCGTATGGTGGCGCATACCGGCTTTTTGATCTTCGGCAGGCGTGTTGAAGAAATTGACGATGATGTCTTCAACGAAAAAAGCAGCAAAAGAGCTAACACCAAAAGGAGAGAATAATGCGCCGACGACGCCCTATCCGCCGCCCTTTTCACCGCGCCCAGCCCAGAGAGATTCCGCCAGAATTGCGCCGCGCCAACGCCTTAATGGATAGTGAAAACTATGCCGATGCGGCTAATCTGCTGGCACACATCGCCCAAAAAGCGGAGCGCCGGCGTGGTCCGCGTGCGCCGCTCTTTTATTTGCGCGCCGGGAACGCCTACGCAAAAGCGGGCTTGCCCAATCAGGCGCTGGAAAATGCCCAAAAAGGCTTAAGCATGATCGCCGCGCGTGGCGATTGGGAACCGCTCGAACGCTTTGGGCGGCGCGCAGTCGATGAACTCAACGAACGTGGCTACACAAATGAAGCCGAAAAACTAAGCGCTTACCTTAAGGCAAAATTGCCTTCCGGTACATTTAACGCAAAGAAGACAAGCGCTTCAGTGAAACTGCCTACGCATTGCCCAGCTTGTGGCGTCCCACTGCATCCCGACAATATCCATCAAATCGACTCGAAAACGATAGAGTGCCTTTATTGCGGCAATCTATTTCGAGGGGAGGATTAAGATCAAAACCATCACCCCAGCCCAAATCCGCGAGCGATTGCGGGCTTCTTATCAAAAAATCAGATTACCAGAAACAGACGATTATATCGACAAGCATCTTCGCGAAGAAGCCAACGTCCTAAAATGCGCCGCAGTACTGGTGCCGCTGACATTTTTTAGCGGCGAATGGCATTTACTTTTTACACGCCGTACAGAAATGCTCAAGCAACACAGCGGGCAAGTTTCCTTTCCCGGAGGAAGTTGCGACTTAGCAGATGAAAGTCTCGAAGAAACCGCTTTACGCGAAGCCGAAGAGGAAATCGGTTTGTCCCGCGAAGATGTAACGCTCTTAGGGCGCGTCAACGAAGTGATGACGATTACGCATTTTGAAGTCACACCGATTGTTGGTCTTTTTGAATTTCCGTATGGCTTCCGGGTTTCGACAATAGAAGTGGAGCGAGTTTTTACCATACCGCTCAATTGGCTGGCAAACAAACGCAATTATTGGGAATTTCAACATCCAGTCGCAAAACACCCCACCATCGCTTATCACCCCTTCGACCGCGAATTGCTTTGGGGAGCAACCGCCCGCATCACGCAAAACTTTCTACGCACCATTCAACTGCTGGATTAAAGCAAAAAGGAGCGGCGCAAACCGCTCCTTTTCTATTTGTAAAACCGAACTTACTCTTCTTCTTCGACGTCTTCGTCTTCTTCTTCACCTTCGAGCAACTCAGCCATGTCACCTTCTACAGGGGCTTCAGCAGCCGGAGCAGAGGCAGCCACAATCATTGCATCGAGGTCATCGAGGATAGTGAGCTTGTCGCTAACGACAATATCGCGCACATAGATGCTATCGCCAATATTCTTGAGCACGCTCAAATCCACGTCGAGGCTTTCGGGCAGATCCATCGGCAACGCTTCAATTTCAATTTCGGTCATATTGGTTACGATCACAGCACCAGAAGCGGATGGCTCACCGACAAATTCAAGGCGAACCTGTGCGGCGATGGTTTCGGTCATCGAAACAGCCTGAAAATCGACATGAAGCAATTCGCGGCGGATATAGTCCCACTGCTTTTCACGAACCAGCGTGGTGTATTCTTCACCCTCTAAAGCGATTGTAATCAGCGTAGAAGCCTCAGCCTTTGCCAATGTGCGACTGCTGGCGCGAAAATCCAACACAATTGGGGTCGGCTCAACGCCATACCCGTAAATCACGGCGGGCAATTTACCTTCGCGGCGCAAAACCTTAACCTTTTTGCCGATTACATCACGTTTTTCTGCATTAATAATTGTCTTTTCCATCATATTATCCTTGAGTGCCTCTCACCTCGAACCTTATCGAGATTACCACACTCTATTTTTGATTTCCTCGGGCAAGCCGAGGGGTTTGACTAATTTTTGCGGCGGAAGAGTAACGAGCCGAGTAACAAAACTAAACCCGAAAGCAAACCACTCAATGTGCCTGCTAATACGGCGCCACGCGTATCAATCATGGTGTGAACTTCGCCATTGACACGCTGCCCCAAAAAGACAACGGATTCAATCCGCTCCGCACGGACATCACGACCTGCTACCGCGAAAGAGTAGCCATCCCGTAAAGAAACTTCATTACCGGCAACAAAAGCCGCGTTCCCTTGCAGGTGTACCTCGTCCGCTTTCAGGGCGATAATTTGGCTGTGCGCCATATTCACTTCTTCAGCCTGAAGCGCCACAATACCGCTTTCGTGCGCCGATACTTCGTGCGCTTTCATCGCAACCGTACCACTTTGCGTCATACCGACTTCTTCAGCAAAGATGCTGGTCGCGCCGGACTGATTCATCCGAACCATGCCGGCTTTTACTTCGTCAGCGCCCGCGTTGTTCATGTTAACAACTTGCGGGTCCTTCGATTCTTCAGGTACTTGGTCGCTCATGGCAACTCCATTCTGTGTAGAGACAAAAAACAAGCCCCCGAAATCATACGCGGAGGCGACTCTTCCAAAGCGGGCGTTATTTTAACAAGGCGCTGCACTTTCGTCAAGCACGACAAAGAAGGCTCAATAACACCAAATCCTTTGTTGAACCATCCAATTGCAATGACGTTCTTAGCGCGCTAAATTCTCCAAAACAATTTCACGCAACGCATCCACATGCAAATCTGTCGCGTTCAGCGCGGGGATGTAAGCAAACGCTCCACCGCCTGCGCCCTGAAATTTTTCACGCCCTTCACGCCCAATTTCATCGACTGTCTCTAAACAATCAACCCCAAAGCCAGGACAAGCGACGTCCAAACTTGCCAACTTCTCGCCGCCCAATCTTTCCAACGTCACATCCGTGTAGGGCTGTAGCCACTTTTGCGTGCCAAGGCGAGACTGAAAAGTCGCCAACCACTCCCCCTCCACCAAGCCCAGTTCCGCCGCGATTAATTCGGCGCTGCGCAAACACTGCGCCTGATACGGATCGCCCTTTTCCGCATAATCTTGCGGGATGCCATGAAAAGAAAAAAGCAGCTTCTCACCACGCCCGTTTTTAGCCCAATATTGCTGAATGCTACGAGCAACAGAGTGGATATACGCAAAACTCTCGTGGTATTCATTCAGAACCTGCACCGCAGGCAACCAACGCCATTTTTCAAGCTGTGCAAAAACTTCCTTGATAATCGTGCCACCGGTTGTATTTGAATATTGAGGAAAGAGCGGGAGAATAAAGAGCTGCGTCGCGCCCCTCTCGCGCAAGTCCGCTAAAGCGGATTTTATAGACGGATTGCCATAGCGCATCCCGACCG
>JANTFU010000264.1 GCA_024763295.1 Anaerolineales bacterium | reverse complement strand
GGCGAAGATCTCTTCTTCGCGCAACATCAGTAAGGTTTTGCCGTTATGCTTGATGGTTGAGCCGCCGTAGCGTGAGAAAACAATCTGGTCGCCAACCGTCACATCTAATGCCATGCGTTCGCCTGCGCTGTTTCGCAAGCCGGGACCAACCGCAATCACAATACCCTGCTGGGGTTCTTCCTGCGCCGTATCGGGCAGTGCGATCCCACCGGCAGAGAGCGTCTCTTTCTCGATCGGTTCCACGATTACGCGGTCATTCAGGGGCTTCAGGCTCATGCTTTTAGCGTTCCTTACAAAGTTTTAGCACCCTAAGGTGCAGAGTGCTAACGACACTCGAATGATACTTGCCCGCTTAATGAGCGTCAAGGCATGTTAATGGACTCTTACAAAGTTCTGATATTGGAACGTGATGCGTGAAACGTGAAAATGAGAGCGGATGACCTCACCAAAGCGCTCGTGGATTTAGGCTTGGTTCCGTTTAAATTATTCCCCCTCGTCCCCAACAATGAGAACTTCGACCTCCCCGATCTCGGCAAGCTCATTGGCAAAATTGAGCAATTCCGAATCATGAAAGACGTTCGAGCCCGGACTGCGGATGGGGCGTCCGATGACGAGCAGCTTGGCTTGCGTCTCGATGGCAGCCTGGCGCAATTGCTTGACAATATTCCCCTCGCGGATGATCGTCTCGACCTCTTTAACGCCGCGCCGCTCGGCGCGATCTTTTAATATTTCCATGGCGAAGTCTGCCATATCGTAGAGGGCTTGGTAGACGACCTTCAGGCGTGTGCCCATCATCGACTGGTTGAGAAACTCCGCGTCGATGACATGGAAGAAGACGAGGCGTGCATCCATTTCGAGAGCGAGGTCGATGGCTTTTGTGACGGTATTTTTGCTTTCCTTGCCGCCGCGCACGAGGCAGAGGATGTAGGGGGAGGGGGAAGTTGATGTCATGGTGTGTTCCTAATTCTGAAACGTGATGCGTGATTGGGATTCTTCACGTTTTACGTTTCACGCTTCACTGCGGGGGTTGGGCATCCAGTCCACAAACGGAACCAAGCCCAAATCAAGTCCGATCCGAGGGATGTCTAAAAACGGATTAAAAGCCAAAGGGTCGCAATTGTCAGGGTTACGATTAAGGCTGGGAATCCCTTCTTCAAAAAATAGACATAGGAGATGGGATAGCCCGCACGCTCGGAGATGCCTGCTGTGACGAGGTTTGCGGAGGCGCCGATCAGCGAGCCGTTGCCGCCCATCGCCGAGCCGACCGAGAGGCAGTAGAAGAGCACTTTGCTCTCTGCGCCGGGGACGGTGGCGGTCAGGAAGCCGATCACGGGCAGCATGGCGGCGGTGAAGGGGATGTTGGCGACGACGGTGGAGAGGAAGCCGCCCAGCCAGATGATGAGAATCATGGCGAGGGTCAGGTTGCCGTTGACCATTTTGCCGATGCCGTCGGCGATGACGCTGATCAGCCCGACCTCCTGCACCGCGCCGACGACAACGAAGAGGCTGATGAAGAAAACGAGCGTTGTCCAATCGACGGCTTCGATCATCTCTTCGATGTCGGGTTTGATCCAGACCATCAGCGAGGTTGCGCCGATCAGGGCGGTGACGGAAGGCAGCAGGTGGATGTGTTCACCAAAGACGAAAAGCAGGATCATGCCGAGACCGACCCAGCCGGCTTTTTTTAGGTTTTCTGGGGCGGTGATTTGTCCGCGCTCTGCGAGGCGTTCGAGCATTTTTTCGGGGATTTCACCGGCGGCGCGGTAATCCTTGCGATAGACGTAGAGGCTGTAGCCGATTAGCCCAAGCATGGAGAGTAGCACGCCGGGCGTTAGGTTGACGAGAAAATCGCTGAAGGAGATGTTTCCATACGAACCGATCAGGATGTTGGTTGGCGTGCCGACGAGCGTGCTGATGCCAACCACGTTCGAGGCAAAAACTTCGGGCATCAGCAGCGAGAGCGGATTGATGCCGAGCGCGATGGCGATTTGGATGGTGATGGGCGTCATCAAGAGCATGGTGGTGACGTTGTCGAGGAAGGCGGAGGCGATGCCTGTCACGAACATCAGAATAATGAGCAGCAACCAAATTCGTCCGCCCGATATTTTATAGGATTGGAACGCCAGCCATTGAAAGATGCCTGTGCGCTCAACGACGGCAATCACAATCATCATGCCCATGATGAGGAAAATCACGTTCCAGTCGACGTAGTGGAGAGAGCGCTCGAACTCAAAGATAAAGAGTTTGTCGCTCAGCGGATGTCCAAGATAGCTAATCGCAAAAATGACGGACATCCCTAATAGCGCGGCGAGCGTATTATGCAAACGTCCCGCTGCGATGATCGCCAACATGGCAATAAAAATAATGGTCACGATCCAGAAAACGGGACCAATTTTTCTTGTCAACGTCAGCGGACTGAGCGTAACCGTCCCACCTTTTTGAATTTGTGCAATTTCCTGTGGAAAAAGCGCAACGCTTTGGGATGCGAAATGCGCACGCTGAAAGTCGAGTGTTAGGTTGTCAAAATTGCCTTTTTCGAGATGCAAAATGAAGGTGCCATCGGGCTGGGAGAGCGTTTCGCCAATTCTCTCGTCGCCTGTACGAGCGATAATCTCCACTCCTTCGACGGGCGCGTCTTGTCCATCGAAGATTTCACCGAGAATCAAGCGCGTGAAATCCTCCTGTGCATGGGTCGGCACAGGCTGTATGCCAGACACGCTGAAAACTGCACCGACCAGCACGAACAAAAAGAGCAAACGATTAACTCTGATTCTGCGAGGAGCACGCACTTGCGACGAAGCAGCCTTGTTGTTTAGATGGGAAGATTGCGTCGCTTCGCTTGCAAAATCATCATTTCGTTTCTTTTGTTGAATAAAAAAATCGCGAATCATCAACCTGCCCTCTCCGCAAAAAGGACTTCCGCGCCTGTTTCTTCGCTGATGATTTCCGCAAAAGATTTCAAATGGTCGTGCGTGAAAACGTTCGTTTTCTCTTCTTTCGGCTTTCCCAAAATCACATAATTGGCATGGACTTCATGGCAGAGAGAGATAATCTCCTCGCGCACATCACCGTGCCGTACGATGCCGTGTGCAGTCACGCCCTCGCGCTCGGCTTGTGTTTGTGTTGCCAGCAAAATGAACTCGCCCATCTCGACCATTTCTTCAGAAATGGTTTGCAGGCGAGTGCTGTTGGTTGCTGCCAGAAAATCCAAATCAACGATATACAAAAAGTAAATCGGCAGCGTATATTTTTGCGCGGTTTCAATTGCCAACTTAATTGTCGGCTGACTGGCAGGACCCCCACGAATGGCACATAGTATTCCGGACATGATGCCTCCTTAGGCAGAATATGAAAACAAGATGCCTTATTATAGGATATTGGGGAAAGAAAACCTCCACTTTTCAGTGGAGTTGCGGGACGTTCTCAAATTTGGCTTGTTCCCCTTTGTGGGCATTTACTCCATCGAATTGCAGATCGCCTCCCCCGCCTGAACGATGCCCATAATATCCGCCTGATCGCTAAACTGAGCGCGCACTTCCGCCATTACTTGCAAGGCTTCATCACAATAATTCTGTTTTGGGCGGCTCAAGGCAGCCAAGACCGAGCCGTATGTGTAGTAATACACAACGGTATTTGCCGAAAGTGGCAAGCCGATTACCTCGGCAGGCTCGTCGTTGGGACCACAGCCGCCGCGCCCATCACAAGATTCTTCTGCCGTGCAGCCGCGAATGGCGCACTTCAACGCCGGAATCGAACCTTCGTAGTTACGCGATTTGAAGTAGATAATGCCCAACTGCCCATAAATATCCGCGTTGGC
>JANTFU010000263.1 GCA_024763295.1 Anaerolineales bacterium | reverse complement strand
TAGATGGCGCGAAAGATGTATTCGGGCAGCTTTTCGAGCCGAAAGAGTTCAATAAAAGCCGCCATGCGTTGCGCAAAAATAAGGTCGGCGGAGGACAGGAGGGATGCGAAGATCGCCACGATGGGCAAGGCAATCAGCAACCCGCGCAGAATTGGAGCAATGCGGGACGGCGCGCGCTCCACGTCGGCTTGGTCACGTTGCTTGCGCGTTTCGACGATAAAAGAGAACGGACGCCCGACCATACTCAACCCCAAGCGGATGTAGCCTGCGATGTAGTCGCTGAGGCTGTAATCAAGCCAACGCCCGCCGAGATAACTTAAAGCAAAGAAGCCCATGAAAACGAGCGTGAGGGTGTAGTTGAGAAAAGTAGTCAACGGCTCGGCGCGGATGAAGGTCATCACCGCGAAAAAGCCAATGGGCAAGACCAAGCCGAGGGCACGCGCGTGCGGGCGGATGCTGTCTTTCTTTAAGATGATATATCCGCTAACAAGTACGAGCGTCACAAAAATGGCGAAAGAGATGCCGGGCACCTTCTTCCAGAAAAGAATATCGAAGGCAACACCGAGCAGAATGGCGGTCGTCCAAAGTCGTTTTGAGTTTAGCATGGGAGTCTCCTGACTGAAACGTGAAACGTGATGCGTGATGGGAAGACTCACGTTTCACGCTTTACGTTTTACCTTACCGTGAGCTTCAATAAATGGAGCTTCTCCGATTCGTCGTGTTTAAAATACTCGTACAGGTCTGGCAAATAGTGTCAAAAGCTATCAGGGTCGGGTAAAATAGGGCATTCTTGACGACAATTCTAAATGTAGATGAATTTGCGAGGCAGTCCTATTGCCGCAGCAGCCTTCTCATAAGATGAGACCGCTTCGGCGCAAGTACATGCGCCTCGCGGAATCAATTTTTCGCTCTGGAGGCAACCCTTTATGGAATGGATTACGCAACCCGAAGCATGGATCGCATTACTGACCTTAACGGTGCTAGAGATTGTTCTCGGCATTGATAATATCATTTTCATTTCTATTTTAAGCTCCAAGCTACCCGACAACCAGCAAAACAAGGGCAGGCAACTTGGGTTGCTGGCGGCATTGGGCACACGCATTTTGCTCCTGCTTTCAATTTCATGGGTCGTGCATCTCACCGAACCGCTCTTTACCGTGTTCAACCTGCACATCGCAGGCAGGGATTTGATCTTGCTCGGCGGCGGTCTCTTTTTGCTCGCCAAAGCCACCCACGAAATCCACGAAAACCTTGAAGGGCACGAACACGAAGAAAGCGAAGATGTAAAAGGCGTCTCCTTTTGGGGCACCATCGCTCAAATTGCCCTGCTCGATATTGTCTTCTCGCTCGACTCGGTTATCACCGCCGTCGGCATGGCAGATGATCTTGCGGTAATGATTCTGGCTGTCATCATTGCGGTTGGCATCATGCTCTATGCCGCAGGTCCGTTGAGCAATTTCGTCAACCACCACCCCACCATCAAAATTCTGGCGCTTAGTTTCCTTTTGCTAATCGGCGTCAGCCTAATTGTCGAAGGCTTGCACCAGCATATCTCAAAAGGCTACATCTACTTTGCAATGGGCTTCTCGGTCTTCGTCGAAATCCTAAATATGCGTGTACGAAAGACCACCGAAGACCCCGTTCAACTGCGCACGCGCTATGTCCGCAAGGGACATAAACGTCACCGCTCGGCGGCTGAAAAACGCGCGGTATCAAAAGCATGATTCTCTACTGGATTCTCGGCTACCTGCTCGGCTCGCTCCCCTTCGGTTTGTGGATCACCCGTCTCGTTAAAAAAGTAGACATCCGCGAGGGCGGCTCAGGGCATATCACCACGACGAATACGATTCGACAAGCCGGATTCGCCCCCGGCGCTTTGGTGCTAATCTTAGACATCACCAAAGGCTTCATCCCGACCTTTTTAGCGCTGCGCGCCGGACTTCCGGCTTGGTCGGTGGCATTGACCGCTGCCTTAACCGTAGTGGGTCACTGCTACCCCGTCTTCGCCAACTTTCGCGGCGGGATGGGCTTGGCTGCCACCGGCGGAGCGATGTTCGCCGCCAACTTCACCGCTGCATGGATCGCCCTCGCCCTACTCATCTTTCTTGTACTCACCCTCCGCCACTCCGCGCGTGCCGCACTTTTTACAGGCTTATTTGCCCCCGTACTGCTTTGGCTGCTCAACTTTCGCGGCATCGAAGTCTGGGTCATGGCGGCTGCCGGCATCGTCCTCGCCATCCGCTTTGCCGATGACTGGAAGCGGCAATATAATGAGTTGTGGCTGGATCGGGAGAAAAAGCAAGGGGAGTAGAGAGTAGAAAGTAGAGCAGTCACCTGCACAAAGACTACTCTTTTTGGGCACAGAAGTGACAGTCACCTTTGAACATCTTTCGATAAACTCATATCTGCAAATGGCATGAGTACCAATCCCAAAAGGCTTACGGAGGTGACTGTCACTTTCTCTGAAAGTGACACCGCCTTGCGAAAGTTCGCAAGGCGGTTTTCTTTCTGATTTTTGAGTTGAATTTGCGAGCCGATGCGTTTCGGCGAAGCAATCTCATAGAGCACGACAGGCTCAAAATAATGTAACTGATCTTACGCAAAGATGAACAATAGACTATCGTTTCCCCTCATCCTAACCTTCTCCCAAAGGGAGAGGGCGGAGGGTGAGGGCATCCCCAAAATCCACCAAAGGCACTACATACGGAACGTCAGCAATATGAGACCGCTTCGGCGATAAAGCTGCCTCGCGGAATCAATATCAAACAGCAGGCGCGGCGAACTCCACTTCGGCATCACGCATTGCATTAAAGGCTTCAATCGAGACTTCGAGCATTTCCAGATCAGGTTCGTGGGTGGTGAGCAGTTGCAGCGCCATATTCGGACGAATTAACGCTTGGACAAATTTTGAGTCGAGATGTCCCGCCGTCCACTTGATATATTCATAGGCGATACCAGCCAAAACGGGCAGAAAAATCACGCGCGAGAGCAAACGCAGCCACAACGCCATCGGCGGAAAGAGCGAAAAGACCAAGATCGAGGCAATCACCAAGGTCAGCAAGAAAGCTGTCCCACAACGCGCATGTTCGCGTGAGTAGCCCGCCACAATTTCGGGGGTCAACTCCGCACCGTCTTCAAAGGCGTTGATAACCTTATGCTCCGCGCCGTGATAACCGTAAACACGCTTAATGTCCTCCATAAAGCCGATGCCCCAAACATAGAGCACCAGCAAAGCCAAACGCACAATGCCTTCCAGCGCATTGCCAGCCAGCGAACTCCAGCCGAGATATTTTTCAACCAAGCCACCTGCTGCTGCAGGAAGCAGGAAGAAAAGCCCGATGCTAACCGTCAAGGAGAGCGCCAGCGTCAAATAAAGCGCTGCCCCTTCCAATTTTTCATCTTCACCGGTCTGCAAATTCGCAGAGATGGTCAGCGCTCGCATCCCCAAGCCGAGGGCATCCCAGAGTAGCACCAAACCGCGCAAAAAGGGGATTTTTGCCAAATTAGTTGTATAAATGCCCGTCAGCTTTTCGACGTGCAGTTGAATTTTTCCTTCGGGATCACGCATGGCGATGGCGACGGCATTCCGTCCGCGCATCATCACGCCTTCAATGACGGCTTGCCCGCCGTAAGAAATTAGTTTGTCTTCCATGAAACTACCTTTAAGAGATTCACCACAGAGAACACGGAGCACACAGAGTTTCAGAGAAAAACCGAGAGAAAGCTCTGTGCTCTCTGTGAACTTTGTGGTGAAAAAAAATTTTAAGCTAAATTGTAGAAAAAGTGGATCAACGCATCAATACCACGATACCAGGTGGGAATATCCAGCTTTTCGTTGGGCGAATGA
>JANTFU010000262.1 GCA_024763295.1 Anaerolineales bacterium | reverse complement strand
TTGCATGGTCGGCATCCATTCGTAAAAGCGTTCACGCGTGAGGGTCACACCGTCGATGTAGGATTTTCCTTCGATGAAGAGTGTGACGGGCACAACGTCGATGCGGTGTTTGGTACATAATTCGGGTGGAATATCGGCGGTACTATCGGTGACGAGGGAAATTTTCATAGAGAAGGCTTTCTTCGCACAAAGGAGATTTTTTTTCGTGAAACGTAAAACGTGTTGCGTGATCTAGCTACCTGACACTTTTGCCAAACCATTTGAAATGGTCTCACGCAAAGACGCTAAGACGCAAAGTTTTTAAGTTTTTCTTGGCGCTTTTGCGTCTTTGCGTGAGCAAAAAATGTAAAAAAATGAAACTGTCAGGTGGTTAGTTGCGTGATAAAGAATCACGTTTCACGCTTTACGTTTTACGCACTATGCGCTTTGTATTGAGACAAAAATCCCGCGCCAAAGAATGCTGACGCGGGATTGGGCGTTTGCAAAAACGCGATTTTATTCAATCGAGATGATGAGTTGGTAGTGCGGCTGTCCGCCGTCTTGCATCTCAACTTCTTGATCGGGGAATTTATGCTGAACCGCATCCGCAACCTTATTGGCATCAGCGCGGGCATATTCTGCGCCAACGAACATGGTAATCAGTTCGTAGTCTTCGGCGTTAGCTTTTTCGAGCAACCCCAATGTTGCTTCTTCAACGCTGGAAGCTGCTAAAACAAGTTTGCCGTCTAAAAGTGCAATAACCTGACCGCTTTCGACGTTCACGCCGTCGATCTTGACCGTGCGTGTGGCAGTGGTGATTTCACCGGTACGGACGTCGGCGAGGCTTTTTTCCATCTTTTCGGCGATGGCAGCCACGTCGCCTTGCGGATTGTGCATCAACATGGCAGCCAGCCCTTGCGGGATGGTGCGGCTGGGAACAACGTAGACGTCTTTGACGGTCACTTCTTTGGCAGATTTTGCCGCCATGATGATGTTTTTGTTGTTCGGCAAGATGATAATCTTATCGGTAGGCAGATTCTCAAAAGCCGCCAACAATTCCTGCGTGCTGGGATTCATGGTCTGCCCGCCTTCAACAATCGCGGCGACGCCCAAGCTGGCGAAAATACGCGAGATGCCCGGTCCCGGCGAGACGGTGACAATGGCTATTTCACCCGGCTCAATATTGGTCAGTTCAAGACGATCGTATTCCGTGTTTTTATTGAGTTCGTCCATTTGGGCGAGCAAGTTTTCTATCGCCACATTGGTGATAGTGCCTAATTCCATGATGTAGTCAATCGGCAAATAGCGATTTTCGAGCGGCACATGGATGTGCATACGATACATGCCATCCCCTTCACCAACCTGAATGGAAGTACCCATTTCTTCGAGCTTGTCGTAGAAAGGTGCCAGTTCGAGTTCACCATCGGGGTAAAAATCGACGACGACTTCCCAATCTTGTCCTTCTTCGACGGCGTGCATTGCTTCTTCAAAATCGAGCGATGCGAGCGGCTGAATGGTCATCGTCGGCGTATCAAGTGGGTCACCGTAAATGAAGCGCAGCATCCCTTCAAAGATGAAGAAAAGCCCTTTTCCGCCTGAGTCGACCACGCCCGCCTGTTTGAGCACGGGCAAAAGCTCGGGCGTATGCTCCACCGATTCATCGGCTGCGGTAATAATTTTTTCGAGCATTTCGATTGGGCAATCGGTTTCTTTGGCGGCAGCTTCAGCAGCAATTGCCATATCTTTGGAAACAGTCAGGATTGTCCCTTCAACGGGGCGTACCACGCCTTTGTAGGCGGTCTCTCGGGCAAGAGCAAAGGCTTTTGCCAGATTCTCTGTTGTGAGCACGCTCTCCTCTGCAAGTCCACGAGCGATGCCGCGCCAAATCTGCGAAAGGATGACGCCGGAATTGCCGCGTGCGCCCATCAGCGCTCCCTGCGAGACGGCATTCGCCATATCCCCGACTTTGTGATGCCCCAGGTCTTTGATTTCGTCGTAAGCGGCTTGCATGGTGAGCACCATGTTGGTACCGGTGTCGCCGTCTGGGACGGGAAAGACGTTTAGCGCGTTAACCGAAGCCTGATTGGTGCGTAACCAAGTCAACCCCGCTTCGATTAGCTTCTTGTAGGCTTGCCCGTCAAAGGGCATTTCTTTCATTTTTGCAACTCTTTTGGCGCGAGCTGCGTCAAACTCATCACTCATAAAAACTCCCGATGGTTGGAATAAAGTTATTACCGCAGAGAAACTCGGTTTTTTCTTCTCGAAAGCATCCTGTTGGCAACGAGAGTACATTAACAACCATACGCTCTTACCAAGCAAAAATCGAGTTTCTTTATCTTTTTATTTAATCGTCATTCATGCGCAAGCCGGCGACATGCACATCAATACTGTTGACTTTGACGCCCAATGCTTTTTCAACATTGTAGCGCACGGTATTGGCAACGCTATTCGCCACAGAAGCGATGCGCGTGCCGTATTGCACGATGATAAAAATGTCAATGTCGATTTTATCGCCATCATAACGAACCGAAACGCCACGATTGGGATCGCGGGTAATCGATTGCGCCAGACCAGCCGCTACATTTTTGGCTGCCAACCCCACAACGCCATACGAACGCATGGTAGCTTGATAGGCAATCGTGGCAACGGCTTCGGGCGAAATGTGAATGCTGCCTAAGGTGGTTTTTTCTTTACTCATAAGTTTTCCTTTACTTTATGTATTAACCAATTCTCTTGTAGAAGGATACGAATTATGGTAGAATGCCTCGCTTTGGGCAGAAAAGCCCAAGTTTAGGTATTATTTGCTCGTGTGAAAGGATCTCAAAATGGCTGTATGCGCTCACTGTGGTAAGAAAACAACTTTTGGTCACAACCGCTCCTTCTCGATGAAAGCGACCAACCGCACCTTTAAACCCAACCTTCAAAAAGTTACCCTTTACGAAGATGGCAAAAAGGTCAAAAAAGTTCTCTGCACCAAGTGTATCAAAACTTTGTCCAAAACGGCTTAGTTCGATACTCGATATTTTCTACAAAGATCACGGCAACGCCGTGATTTTTTGTTTTAACCGCAAGATTTATCTTGCTCTTTTCTCAACTTGCTCCCAGCGCCGTCCTCGGCGCGGGCTTCTTGCAAACATCGCCGCCGAGGACGGCGGCTAGAGCCAAGGTCTATTTTACCGAAGGATCGCCGAACGGAGTGCCTGCACCCCGGCTTCGATACCCTGTGGATGATTGAATACCGCACTCCCGGCAACAAACGCATCCGCGCCCGCGCGCTGGACTTTGGGCAGGGTCTGCGCCGAGATGCCCCCATCCACCTCCAACCAGGCTGCCGCGTTAACGGCATCCAGCATTGAGCGGATTTCCGCTATCTTGGCAAGCTGCGACTCGATGAACTTCTGTCCGCCAAAGCCGGGATTGACCGTCATCACGAGCACCAAGTCTACCAGATGAATGACTTCTTTCAAGACCACTGCCGGCGTGGACGGATTGAGCACGACGCCGGGCTTCACACCCAGGTCTTTAATCTGCTGAATGGTGCGATGCAAATGCGGACAAGTTTCTACATGAACTGTCAAACGAGAAGCGCCCGCTTTGGCAAAGGCTTCGAGCATATTTTCGGGCGTTTCGATCATCAAATGCACGTCCAGCGGCAGGGATGTCGCTGCACGACAGGCTTTCAAAACCACTGGACCAACGGTGATGTTCGGGACAAATTGACCGTCCATCACATCAAAGTGAATCCAGTCCGCACCGGCGGCTTCGCAAGCGGCGATATCCGCGCCGAGTTGGCGGAAATCCGCGGAGAGAATAGAGGGGGCGATTACGGGGGTGTTTGGCATTATTTAAAATATTCTTTCAGAATCACATT
>JANTFU010000261.1 GCA_024763295.1 Anaerolineales bacterium | reverse complement strand
TAGGCTGCCGATGGTCCCTGGCTTTTTCCGTATTCTTGTACCAATTCATCGCCATCTTCGACTTCGAGAGGCAGCAGTTTTTTCTTGACAGGCTCTTGACGTGCCATGCTAATGTAGTCGGTATAGACCAAATACACTTCGTCCACGTCGCCCTGCAAGAATTTTTCAACTGCCAAACGACCGATTGCCGAGACATCGACAAAAGCGGGCGCTGCGGGCAGATTGCTGAATTCGGCAACCACGTTCCCGCCGCGACGCATCATCAAATCGCGTCCTTTGCGCCCAACGGTAATATATTCAACCGGAGTTGGATATTTATCAAACTCAAGCATATTGAAACGGATAATGTTGGTGTTATAAGCACCTGCTAAACCGCGATCACTGCTGAGCAAAATAACCAATGTCTTTTTTACGCCATTACGCGCAGTAAGCAGGGGATGCAGGGCATCGCGTCCCGGTTGCCCCGCCACATGGCGCAATACCTGCCACGCCTTGTTGGCATAAGGACGGGTCGCTTCGACCTGTTCGACTGCTTTACGCACTTTGCTGGCACTTACTGCCTCAAGTGCGCGCGTAACTTGTGCAATATTTTTTACGCTCCGAATACGGAGCCGCATTTCTCGTGCTGAAGCCATATAGTAGCCTCCGCTCTACGCTTGCCAGGTATTTTTGAAGGTTTCAAGTGCCTGACGCAATTTTGCATCGGTATCATCAGAAATTCGTTTTTCGTCGGCGATAGCTTTGCCGATTTCCGGATGCGAGGTTTCCATATAGCGTTGTAAGGCAATTTCCCATTCGCGCATATCTTCAAGCTCAACATTATCGGCGAAGCCGTTGGTCGCGGCGAAGATGACCATAACCTGATTTTCGAGGGATACCGGCTCATATTGCGGCTGTTTCAAAATTTCCTGCATGCGCTGACCACGATTCAGTTGTTTTTGCGTAGCTGCATCCAGATCGGAGCCGAACTGAGCGAAAGCTGCTAACTCACGATAAGCAGCCATATCAAGACGCAAGCGACCCGCAACTTGCTTCATCGCCTTGGTCTGGGCTGCCCCACCCACGCGGGATACCGAGATACCGACATTCACCGCCGGGCGGATACCGGCATTGAAAAGGTTCCCTTCGAGGTAAATCTGACCGTCAGTAATGGAAATAACATTCGTCGGAACGAAGGCAGAAACATCACCAAGCAGGGTTTCAATAATGGGCAACGCCGTCAACGAACCGCCGGTACCGGCAACGGGCAGAACTTTAACTCCGTCCATATCTTTAGCGGCTTCTTTAGCGTTATGTTCAGCAATCGGACCCACATAGAGTTCGCCATTGACGGCGTCTTCTTTGGTGGCATGTGTGCCAGCGAAATCTTCTTTGACAATGACGTAATGAGTATCAACGCGGGCAGCGCGTTCAAGCAGGCGGGAGTGGAGGTAGAAGAGGTCGCCGGGATAGGCTTCACGTCCAGGCGGGCGGCGCAGCAAGAGCGAAACTTGGCGATACGCCCAAGCATGTTTGGAAAGGTCGTCATAAACGATGAGCGCATCGCGACCGGTTTCCATGAATTCTTCACCCATTGCACAACCAGCGTAAGGAGCAATGTACTGCAAAGCTGCCGATTCATCTGCCGAAGCCAAAACAACGATGGTGTGATCCATAGCGCCTTGTTCTTCGAGCATCGCAACCGTACGCGCCACAGCGGCTTTTTTCTGACCAATGGCAACGTAGATACAAACCAGGTCTTTGCCTTTTTGGTTAATGATCGTATCAAGCGCGACAGCCGTTTTACCCGTTTGGCGATCACCAATAATCAGCTCACGCTGTCCACGACCGACGGGGATCATCGCGTCGATGGCTTTGATACCGGTCTGGACGGGGGTATCCACATCCTGACGAGCGATCACGCCGGGGGCAATCCGTTCGATTGGGCGGTAGCTGCTGAATTGGATCGGTCCTTTGCCGTCGATGGGTTCACCGAGGGCGTTGACCACGCGTCCAACCAGACCATCGCCAACAGGCACCGAGGCAATTCGTCCGGTGGAGCGTACGCTCATTCCTTCAGCGATCTCATCATAAGCACCCATGATGATGACACCGACACTATCCTTCTCGAGGTTGAAGGCAATCCCCATCACGCCGTTCTGGAACTGAACCAGTTCCTGCGCACGGACTTGCGCTAAGCCCTCGACACGAGCGATACCATCACCGGCTTCGAGCACTGTACCGACATCACTGATGCCAACTTCAGGCTCGAATGTGTCGATTTTCTGCTGAAGGTCACCCGTGATTTGTTTAATCAGATCTGACATTTGTCCTCCACGTCCATCAATTTTTTTCAAAACAATTACGATTGGGGTGGTAGCGAATACCACCATAACATACAATAGCCCGAAGTAGGGTTACCTATTCGGGCACAAAAGCAGCTTGCACCGTGTTTTTGTGTATGGCATAAAAATCCATGCAGTTGAACACTCTTTTACTCTTTTAATAAGAAAAGGCTCTGCGTACAGAACGCGATAATCATACCTGAAAGGGGGGGGATTGTCTAGTTTTACATTTTTCGCGCAGCAATTCTCAATATGAATATGGCTCGAATCTGCAAGGAGATTTTTTTTGCGAGAAAACATCTTGCTCGTAAAGTCGTTGCTGGCGCGCTTGACACGCTTTGCTCTATCGGTTAGATTATGAGCCTTATTCGCTACACCCGTTCAGCAGTCCGTTATTGTTATTCTTTTGAGCGTTCGCTCACTCCCCCATGCCTGACAATCTACCCGACTTCTGAAGAAAAGGAAGATTTGTGAACTTCAGTCAGTTCAACCTCGATGCGCGTCTCCAAGCGGGGATCAAACGCGCCGGATACACAACCCCCACCCCGATTCAAGAAAGAGCCATCCCCGCCGCGCTCAAAAAACAGGATTTAATCGGCACCGCCCAAACCGGGACGGGAAAAACAGCCGCCTTCGTACTCCCAATTTTAAACCGTTTAATAACAGGACCACGTCACCAAACACGGGCGCTGATCGTGACGCCCACCCGTGAACTTGCTGAGCAGATTAACGACACCTGCCGCATCCTGGCAACGCGAACCGGTCTACGCAGTGCCACCATTTACGGGGGCGTGGGCGCAACCCCGCAAATTGACGCCCTGAAACGCGGCACCGAGATCATCGTTGCCTGCCCCGGTCGTTTGCTCGATCTGGTTGCAAAAAAACACGCCGACCTCAGCAAAATAGAAGTGCTGGTCCTTGACGAAGCCGACCGCATGTTCGACATGGGGTTTCTGCCCGATGTACGCCGCATTATCAAAGCCGTGCCGTCAAAACGCCAGACAATGCTCTTTTCGGCGACTTTCCCGAAAGAAGTTGAAGCCCTTGCCAAGCAATCGCTGCACAACCCTGCTCGCATCTCAGTTGGACTGAGTCGCCCCGCACACACGGTATCCCATGCGCTCTATCCTGTGCCACAACATTTGAAACGCCGCATGGTGCTGGAATTGCTCAAAGAAACCGATACCGACTCGGTCTTGATTTTTACGCGTACCAAGCACCGCGCCCGTCGGTTGGATCGTCAACTCAAACAGGCAGGCTATCGCGTCACGAGCTTACACAGCAACCGTACCCAAAATCAGCGTCAACACGCCTTAAAAGGCTTCAAAAGTGGGCAATACCAGATTATGGTCGCCACCGATATTGCTGCACGCGGCTTGGACGTGGACAGCATTTCACACGTCATCAACTTCGACATGCCCGACACCGAAGACGCCTACATCCACCGCATTGGGCGCACAGGGCGTGCCAAACGCACGGGTGATGCCTTCACCCTCGTCTCCCCCGATGACGAGGCGATGGTTCGCC
>JANTFU010000260.1 GCA_024763295.1 Anaerolineales bacterium | reverse complement strand
GCTTGATTCTTTAGACAAGGAAGCTAAACGCACGGGTGTTAGTATGGATGCGATCATAAAACTTTGGCTGGTGGAGCGATTGGAAGAGCAAGCTGCACGCAAAGAAGCAAGACAGGTTTCTTATGCAGAATAGTTGAGATTTCCCAATCAGATATGTAGTAGGGACAGACCTGCGTGTCTGCCCTTTGTTGAAAATAAAAAACGCCGCTGGATTTTCCAGCGGCGTCTTTTTTTATCAGTGTATTTTAGCCTTTGATAAATTTGCTGCCTTTAGCGCCGCAAACGGGGCAAGTTTCGGGCGCTTCTCCGAACTCAATATAGCCACAGACGGGGCAAAGGTAAAAATCGACATCCAAGTCTTTACCAGCCTGCACAGCGGCTAAGGCTTCGCCATAAAGTTTGGCATGCACGGCTTCCGCTTCGACCGCGTAGCCGAACATACGCTTGGCTTTATGCCCTTCTTCTTCTGCTTGTGCCAGCATCGGGGGATACATTTCTTCGGTTTCGTAGGTTTCGCCGTCAATGGCAGCTTGCAGGTTATCTGCCGTCGAGCCGACACCTTCCAGAGCTTTCAGGTGTCCCGCTGCGTGGATCTGCTCTGCCTGAGCCGTCAGACGGAATAAACGCGCGATATTGGAAAATCCGTCCCGTTCTGCTTTCTGGGCAAAAGCAGTGTATTTTTGAAATGCCTGGCTTTCACCGGCAAAAGCTTCTTTTAAGTTATCAATCGTTGTTGTCATAATAGTCTCCTGTATTATTAAAAGATGTGATTTTCCTTACTATATAGCACCTATACATCTTCGTCTGGTGGTGTATGTCATCTTTTGAACGAGTGAAAAGCACTAAAAATAGGTTGTTTTATGCCAATATAGAGTTTTGGGGAATGCCTTAATTCAAGCGATTGATAATTTTTTGTGCGCTTTGTGTTAAAAGCAACAGTTTCGCCAATTTTTAAAACAGGCTGAAAAGAGGTGTTTTCGCCGGTATTCTTGTTTTCTTGCGTATTTTGTGTTGTGTAAGCCAAAAAATCATTACGAAATACGCAACACGTTTCAAGCTGATTTTATAGCGCAAAGGGCGTAAACACAAAAAAGCGAAACGAAAGTACTTAATCTACGTCCAATACACGCATCAGTACCCGGCGTTGGTATGAATGCGCGCGGTGCTCGAAAATATAGATTCCCTGCCACTGACCGAGCGAAAGCTCGCCGTTATCGACGGGAATTTGCAGGCTGACATCGGTTAGCATGGCGCGGATGTGGGACGTGGCGTCGTCCGCGCCTTCGAGCGTGTGGGTGTACCACTGTTCGCCTTCCGGGACGTTGCGTTCCATGTAAGTTTCAAGGTCGGCGCGGGCGGAGGGGTCCCAGCTTTCGGAGATGAGCAGTGATGCGGATGTATGCTGAATAAAGAGCGTGCACATCCCTTCGCGGACGCCGAAGTTTTGGATTTCTTGCCGAACGTAGGGGGTGATTTCGTGTAATCCTTTGCTCGGGGTGCGGATTTGGAGGGTCGCTTTATGCCATTTCATCGAAAAGTCCTTTTAACGGTGTCAAGTTGACAGGCGGGCGTTTCGCTTTATCCCATGCTTTTAAAGAGGAAATCCCCGAAAGTCGGGGATTCGATTGTTCTATTTTTTAGTGATCGTGATGTCCGCTGTGAACATGCCCGTGGGTGAGTTCTTCAGCGTTGGCTTCGCGGATTGCCAGTACTTTTACGTTGAAATGGAGTTTTTTGCCCGCCAGCGGATGGTTGAAATTTAGCGTGACGATGTTGTTTTCGATTGCGTCTATGCGTGCATAGACGGGTTGCCCTTGTTCGTTTTCGACTTGTAGTTCAGTGCCGATTTCAACGGGAATATGTTCGGGAAATTGATTTTTGGGGATTTCCACAAAGGCTTCTGGGTCGTTTTCACCGTAGCCTTCTTTGGGCTGGACTTCCACTTCCTTGCTTTCGCCAATTTTCATGCCGAGCATTTCTTTTTCTAAGCCGGGGATGATGTTTTGATGTCCTTGTAAATACTCGAGCGGCTCTTGTCCTTCTGATGAGTCGATCACGTCCCCGTCCACACGCAGGCTGTAGTCGATTGCTACAACCAGATCGTTTGCAACTGTATCCATAAATTCTCCTTGAGTTTTCCCGCTTTTGGGCAGGTTTAAGCGTAAATTTCTTCTAGTTTGGCTTTGGCTTCTTCGTAGGTTTGGCGCAAGGCTGTGATGATGGGCGCCATTTCGTTGATTGCGCCTTCTTTCCCTTTGGCTTCCAGTGTGGCTGCCATTGTTGAAAGTTCTGTCGCGCCAACGGTTGCGCTGGTTGATTTTAATGTATGCGCTGCGCGGGTAAAATCCTGCAATTCGGCAGGGCTAGGCACGGCTTTAAGGGTTTCGAATAATTCTTCTGCGTTGCTGTAAAACTCATTCAAGATATCTCGAATAAAGTCGTCAGCGTCGTCTTCCATGAAATCGCGATACGAGTCTAAAACCGAGGTGTCAATAGTCATATCAATTTCCTTTATAACGAATTTTCTTCTACTTGATTACCGCCCAAACTTTTTGAACGGTAAAGCGCCTCGTCTGCTGCTTGAATTAAATCATCCAGCAAGGTAGGCGAATTGGTCATTTTTTGTAAGGTGGCAATACCGGCACTGGCTCTGAGCTGAACCGTGTCATTATTGGGTAAAACAAGCGGGGTATCCGCAACGCCCTTTAAGATGCGTTCAGCAGCTTTGCGCACATCTGGTTGGTTGGCTCCCGGCATCACGACTAAAAACTCGTCGCCTGCCCAACGCCCGACACCATCATAGGTGCGGCTACGCTTGCGGATGATTTGTGCCATCAATTTTAGCGCCTCGTCACCGACCAAATGTCCATACGTGTCATTAATATGTTTGAATTTATCAATATCTAAAAAAATCACGCTGATTGGATCGGCAATACGACGGGCGCGTTCTAATTCTCCGCGTGTAAACTTATAAATTGCACGGCGGTTCATCAAGCCTGTTAAACTGTCGACCATGGCGAGCTTTTCAAGTTGATTTTTCGCGCGTACCAAATTGTCTTCAAGGGTTAGGACACGCTCGCCAACGGCGACACGCGCCTCCAACTCGGCGGGATTAAAAGGCTTTGTGACGTAATCATCCGCGCCGGAATATAAACCCTCCACAATCTCGTCGCTGCGATCATTCGATGTTACCAAGATCACATAAACATAACCCGAAAGCTCCGAAGAACGAATTTTTTGGGTAAGTTGGACGCCATCAAGCCCGGGCATATTCCAGTCTGTGATTACGAAACGGATTTGCTCCTTTTGAATGAGACGCCATGCCGCCTCGCCGCCATCCGCCGTCACAACTTCATATCCAAGTCGCGTTAGCGTCTTTTCTATCAAGCGTCTTTCGAGTTGTTGGTCGTCTACAACCAAAATTTTCATAGCGAAGGCTCCATATTTGATTATACACGCTTCTTTTCAAAATTTGACAATCATCTTGTTGCGGTGTATAAATGCAACGACAACTGAACGGGGAGCCTTTAATGGCTGAGAGGAGCTGAAAACGCTCGACCCGCAAACCTGATCCGGATAATGCCGGCGGAGGGATTTTGCATACATCAAACATCCTCCCAATGGCGAGGATGTTTTTCTTTTAGTTCCCTCTCCCTGCGGGAGAGGGCGGAGGGTGAGGGCGTATGCCTAACCGAGCCATCATTTTCGTAAATGGAGATTTACCCAACCCGAACGCCGCCAAAAAACTGCTGCGTGATGACGATTTCATCATCGCTGCGGATGGGGGGACACGCCACGCCCTTAATTTAGGCTTGATTCCCTCTGTTATCCTTGGGGATTTAGATTCGCTTGGTTC
>JANTFU010000259.1 GCA_024763295.1 Anaerolineales bacterium | reverse complement strand
CAAAAAATTATTTTCCGCAAACTGGTCAAGCGCATGTTTTATAAGCCGATGACGCTTGACGAATTGCGCGCACAAGGCGAAAAAGCCAACAAAATGATGGCAAAATTGCCGAAAGACATTGCGCTGGAGCCGACCGAGATTGACGGCATCTACGCCGAATGGCTGACGCACGCAGAGGCAAACCCCGAAAAGGTGATTTTGTATTTGCACGGCGGCGGCTATGTGGCAGGGACGTTGAGCGGATACCGCCTGTTGTGCGGCTCGCTCTCGCAAGTGAGCGGAATGCGCGTGCTGATGCCTAAATATCGCCTCGCGCCTGATTATCCTTTCCCCGCAGCGCTGGAAGATGCGCTCTCAACATACACTTGGTTGCTGAAAAACGGCTTCTCGGCGGAGAATATCATCATTGCCGGTGATTCTGCCGGCGGCGGGCTAACGCTGGCGACCACGCTTGCCATCCGCGACGAAGGGCGTGCTTTGCCGGCGGGCTTGGTGCTGCTCTCTCCGTGGACGGATTTGACCTTCAGCGGCGAAACGCACAAAACCAATGCGGATAAAGAAGTGATGTTACATCCCGACAATTTGCGCCTATGGGCGGAAAGCTATTTGGCTTTTGCTGATCCGCGCACGCCGCATATCTCGCCCGCTTTTGCGGAGATGAAAAAATTCCCGCCGATGCTCATTCAAGTTGGCACGGACGAAGTCTTCCTCGATGATGCCCGCATGGTCGCTGAACGCGCTGAAGCCACAGGCGTGGATGTGACGCTCTCTGTCTATGAGGGCATGTGGCACGTCTGGCAGACAATCGGGGGGCTGCGGGAAACCGCCCGCTCACTTGAAGAGATCGGCGTATTTCTGCACTCGTTAGCGGCGCAGAAAAGAACCGCATCATAAAAATCGATCAACGAAGAAACGTACCTTCTCATTTTTTTCGGGATGTACGGGAGTGCGTCGCACCTACTTCGACATAAAAAATACCCAACAACCGGTGTTTTGCTCGGCAGCGGCATTATCTCAACTCTAAAGGTGCGACGCACCCTCTTAATTTGCCCTAACTTTTTGAGAAGATACAAAAAAACGAGTAGCGTCCGCCGCTCGGTTTTTGTTTTCAGCTGGTAATGCTCGCTGGTGCTTAAGTTGTAAGTGCCGATGATTTTGCGAACCCGATGCTTTTCGGGGTGAAGCAATCCCCTCCTCGGCGCGAGACTGCTTCGTCACAAGTGCATGCTCCTCGCAGAATCATTAAGGTCATATCGAGAATTGCTGGTTTTCAAAAAAGTACATTGAATGCAAATCCGCTATAATGATTTTGTACATCAGTCAGGTCTGTTCAGTTCTACACATAGATACTCGGTTTTTCATCTCAAATACGATTTTTTTCGAGAAAAGCGTTGAGAGCGAGAAAAACAGCTCATTTTACGAGCAAAAAACCGAGTATCTTGGACTAAAAAAACAGAACTGAACAACTCTTGTGCATCAGTCCTGATGGCTGCGCGCTGCGTTGCGCAGATTTTTTCTAATCAGTGTTATCTCGAATTCAGGAGAGAAAATGTCTAATATATATCCATCCACCCATCCACTCGTGGCACACAAACTCACTCGCCTGCGTGATAAATCCACCCAGCCGAAGAAATTCCGCGAGTTGGTGCGTGAGATTTCCGCGTTGCTGGCTTATGAAGCCACCGCCGATCTGCTCGTCGTGCCGCGTCAGGTCGAAACGCCGCTCGCGGTTACAAATGGGGCAGAACTCAAAGAGAAGATCGGTCTTGTACCTATTCTTCGGGCGGGCTTGGGCATGGTTGAAGGCGTTTGGGGGCTGATGCCCTCCGCCGAAGTTTGGCATATCGGCTTGTACCGCGACGAAGAAACGCTGCAACCCGTTGAATACTACAACAAACTGCCGATTGAACCGACCGTCTCCGTTTGTCTGATTCTCGATCCGATGCTGGCAACCGGCGGCTCTGCTGTCGCGACGGTGGATGTGGTCAAACGTTGGGGCGTCAATCGCATTAAATTTGTGGCGATGATTGCCGCGCCCGAAGGCATCCAAGCTATGCAGGATGCGCACCCGGACGTGCCGATCCATTTAGCGGCAATTGACGAACGCTTGAATGAAGTCGGTTATATCGTGCCCGGACTCGGCGACGCAGGCGACCGTCAGTTTGGTACCGCTTAAAAGCCGGATGCCTGATCTCGAAGATAACGAACTGGAATGCGCCCGTTGTGGCGGGACGTTTCACATCTCGCTGACGCGCTGCCCACATTGCGGCGTTAACGTTTACGAACCCGAGGACGAGAATCCGCCCGAAGACGGTACCCTCTTCAACGTCCAACGGGCGTTGCGCGTGCCGTTGGCGGTGATTGCGGGTTGGTTTATCAGCGTCTTTATCGGCTTGATGCTCTATATCCCCATCCGCTTTGCGCAGGGGGGACAGCCAACTCCAGCCTTCGTGCTCGTCAGTGGCACGCTCACGCTCTCGATTGGCAGTTTCGCGGGCGGATTTCTTTATCAGCGGATTTTGCAGGGAAAGAGCTTGGGCGGCAGAATCAGTCAGATTGTCTTCAGCGTTTTGCTGGGACTGTTGGTTTTACTGACCGAAGCGTACTTGTGGACGTTTGGGTCATTGGCAGCCCTAAGCATGATTGCGGCGAGTAGTTTTTTGGGCAGCCACAGCGCGGACAGGATGCAGCGCAAAGCGATGATTGACGAGCTTTTTGCGCCCGTACGCGCCAGCCAAGAGCGCTATGAAGACTTGCTCGCCAAAGTTGGGCACGATCGCGCCGTAGCAGAACGTCTGCTGGAGCATGAGCGCGGCATTACGCCGAAAGCGACGCGCAGCTTGTTGATTGAAAATGCGATTAAGCGTTGGGAGCGGGATAATCGCTAATTTTTCATAACGTCTTTGCGAGGCAGTTTTTCCGCCGAAGCAATCCCAGCAAAGTAGGGGGAGATTGCTTCGCAAGTGCGGCTCGCAATGACGTTTTACAGAGACTTTAAGAAAACCGTGGGGGTGAAGAATCGTCTTATCCGCAATTGATGATAATAAAAACGCGGCTGTCACCAGCCGCGTTTTGGGTTTGCAGAAAATAAGCGTTAGCCTTCGAGCAGGTCTCGCACTTCGCCGATGGCATCGAGACTGCCGAGGATAGTCATGCGGTCGCCAATTTGGATGCGCATATTGCCATGCGGGATGAGCGGTTCGCCGTTGCGGACGATGGCGACGATTAGCAAGTCACTGCGCAGTTGCAGGTGGCGGACGCGCTTGCCGTCCAGTTCGCTGTTGAGCAGTTCAAGCTCGAAGATGTCTTGTTGATCGGTGGTGGAAGTTAGCAGGCTAAACATGCCCGGGTTGCGCACCAACATGGAGAGCAGGCTCGCCTGATAAAGTCCGGGCGAGAACGGGTTGACACCGATTTCCTGAAATTTCGGAATCTCGGCAGGCTGGTAGACCATCGCGGTGACATCGTTGATTCCCGCGGAGATGGCTTTTTTGCTGACGGAGAGATTGCGCTCATCGGTGGTGCCCATGACCATGAAGTTGCGGATTTTATTCGCGCCGATCTCAACCAGACTTTCTTCGCTAATCTCTTTTTGGATGACTTCAAAACCTTTTTCTTCGGCTTGTTGGCGCAATCCGCTATCCGGCTCAATGAATTTGACCGTCTCGCCGTGTCCCTGCAACTCTGTTGCAACCTGATAACTGAGGCTGTTCTTGGCACCAAAGATCAGAATAAATTTTTCCTTGTCTTCATCTTCTGCCGATGGCATGATGGCGTTGAACAGGATTGGCATAAAGAAGACCGTCAGTACCGAGAAAACAACAATGGCTGCGTTGGTTGCGGGAGAGAGCAACCCC
>JANTFU010000258.1 GCA_024763295.1 Anaerolineales bacterium | reverse complement strand
GAGCAGCTTTCAGACATCAAAGAGTTGCCCGAAGGTTTGGGCGAACAAGTCAAACAAGAACGCGCGCGTTTGCGCCGCATGGGACCAGTCAACCCCGAAGCGCAGGAAGAATACGAGAAGGAAAGCCAGCGCTACGAGTTCATGCAGCAGCAGATCAGCGATCTGCGTAAAGCAGAATCCGACCTGCGCGAAGTGATCCGCGAACTGGATGACCTAACCCAACAGGCTTTTGTGAAGACCTTCAAAGTTGTGGCGCAGGAATTTAGCAAGATTTTTGTGCGCCTTTTTGGCGGCGGCGCAGCACGTTTGACCTTAACCGATCCTGAAAATCTGGTTGAGACGGGCATTGAGATCGAAGCGCGTTTACCCGGTCGCCGTGAACAGAGTTTGGGCTTGCTCTCCGGCGGTGAACGCAGCTTAACCGCAATTGCACTGGTTTTTGCGCTCTTGCGCGTTTCGCCAACGCCTGTCTGCGTGATGGACGAAGTGGACGCGATGCTCGACGAAGCGAATGTCGGTCGTTTCCGCGATATGCTGATTGAACTGAGCAAGGACGTGCAGTTCATTGTCATCACCCACAACCGTAACACCGTCCAAGCCGCGGACGTGATTTACGGCATCACGATGGGACGCGATTCATCCAGCCAGATTATGAGCCTGAAGCTCGATGAAGTCAGTGACGAAATGTTGGGGAATCGGTAGCATCTTCAGCGGAGGTTGAGTAGGCTGACGGCTTTATCGTCAGCCGTATCGAAACCAGAGCGGGTTATTTCAAACCGCTATGATTTCGATACGCACAAGGACGGTAAAGCTGTCCCTGTACTACTCAATCTCCGCTTTGCGTATTCAAATCAAATTGACATAAAAAATCAATTCTGATAATATTTATCCAATATAAGTTCAATAAATCACAGGAGTACCTATGGAATTCACCCTGAACAATGTCAGTACCGAAGTAGTCTCGATTACCCCCGCAGCAACCCAAGCTGTGATCAATATTATGAAAGAGAAGAATCTCGAAAATCATGCCTTGCGGATTTATGTTGCAGGCAGCAGTTGCAGCGGCGTACAGTATGGAATCGCTATCGACGAAAATATTCTTGATACCGATACACAAGTCGATGCCGAGGGTTTGAAAATTCTCGTCGATCACCAGTCGCTAGATTATGTGCGTGGCGCGAGCGTGGATTATATTACCGATCCCCAACATGGCACCGGCTTCACAATCACCAATCCCAACGCCCCGACAGGTGGCGGATGTGGCTGCGGTGGCAGCGAAGATAGCGCTTCCTGCGGTGGCGGTGGCGGAAGCTGCGGCTGCAGTCACTAAAAACGGAATCAAAAAGAGCCTGCGAGAAATCTCAGGCTCTTTTTTTGTACGGCGACATGAATGTCGCTCTACCATTTGATAAGAAAAATTAACGGCGCACCAAAGAAATCAAAGCTCCCAAAACGCCAATTAGCCCCAAACTAAAAATCACCAGTCCCATCGGAATACGAGTCTCATTGACTTGGGCTTCATCAACAAAGGTGGGAATTGCTAACGGCGGAGGCGGCGTGAAGGTCGGCATCCGCGTGGGGGTTTCGGGAACAATGAAGGCAGCCGCCAAGGTTGGGTCGATGGTTGGTGTGGAGAGCGGCGTGGGCGTGGGCGGTGCATCCACCACAGGCAGAAAGTTTTGTGCGGTCAACGAGACGTTCGGCGCATAAATCCAGCCCACGTTACCGGGTGCACCGGTATAGCCGATCATAATCCAATCGCCGCCAGACGAGCGTCCCAGCGCTGGAGCCACCTGTCCCTTAACGAGTACGCCCACACGCGGATAGAAGTAGGAACTGGGACCCGAACGGACATTCACCGAATCCAAATCTTGGTTAACGGTAACAAATGCCCCCTCGGGCGTTCCTGTCACGGTAGGAATGTCGCCGGTCGGCTGCTGTGCCTGCACCAATTCCGAAGCCGGGCTGCTGAATAAAAATCCAACAATTCCTGCCAATAAAAGTGTCCACAAAGATATTTTGAGCCAAAAACGAGCCATAAAAGAAACTTCCTTAAGAAATTTTCGTATAAATAATGATTCGGATTATAATCGAAAAGATGGAACAAAAAATTTTTCACGGCGACCTCTCCCCTCGCGATTTGGCAAACGCACTCGAAGCGGCATTTAACCGCACGAATCTTTTTGCTAAATCGGTTGGCTCCGGCAAAAAAATGGCGGTGCAGATTTCTTCGCGCCCTAACGCCCGCTCCGGCGGACCGACGGCAATCACTATTCACATCCAGCAAGTGCCGGAAGGTGTACTCGTGCAGTTAGGCAAACAAAATAAGATGGGGATTGCCGCCAGCCTGGGACAAAGCGCCCTCGGCGCGATGCGTAACCCTTTCAACTTGCTAAATCGCCTCGATGATATTGCCCAAGATATACAGAATCTGCAACTCGACGACGATGTTTGGGAGGTGGTGGCAAAAGCCGCTCGCGCGGCGGGTGCATCCCATCAGCTTTCCGCTAAACTCTCACGCCTGACTTGCGAGTATTGTCTTACAGCCAATCCCGTTGGCGAGGCAAATTGTATCGCCTGCGGTGCGCCGCTCGGCAAATCCCAACCACGGACGTGTAAAAATTGCGGCTATGTCATCACAGGGCACGAAAGCAATTGTCCGAATTGCGGTGAAAAGGTTTAAAAAAAATTGGTGGGGTAATCCCCCCTCTGTCCTGCGGACATCTCCCCCCGAAGGGGGGGGAGAATGTGTTTTGTTTACAAGACCTATCCCTTACGCAACATCAGTATCTTCTCAAAATTTAGGGCAAATTAAGAACGTGCGTCGTACCTTTGGCGTTAAGATAATGCCGCTACCGAGCAAAATACCGCCTGTTGGGCATTTTTTATGTCGAAGTAGGTGCGACGCACTCCCGTACACCCCGAAAAAATGAGAAGTACCAACATCAGCTACAAATTCTCTAAAATCTCCGCCACAACCATCACTTCCTCCCCGCAATCCACACCGCCTTCATCACACCAAACCGCCGACAAGACTGCCTGCGAAAATCCCCAAGAGATCACACGCTGACGCTCAAAACCCAAGCGTTCCACGATCATATCTACGCGATTCTGCATCAACTTGCGTGGATTTTCTCTCAGCAAAAACTCCGGCAGGGGGTTGCGCAAAAAAGCGCCGACCTCATAGCAAGGCTCACCTAAAATCCCCTTCGGGTCAATTGCCAAATACGCTTCTCGCTGTGCGGACAAAACATTATCATGATGTAAATCGCCGTGCAGTAAAACCGTCTCCGTACTCGAATCAACGAGTTCAAAGAAGAGCGCCTCTGCTTTCTTAAAAAGATTTTCGTCAATTGGACCCGTTTGCCCATTATGACGATCACGCATGTGAGCAAAGCCAAGTCCCCATTCGGCGACAGTCTTGAAGGGATAATCACCATGATAAGGCTTCCAGAGCTTGGGCATCACTTCCAACAACTGTTCAGTGGCAAACTCATCATCCGCATTCCAAAGTGTTTCCCCGGGGACGACACGTTCGAGCAGCATAGCGCAATTCTCGCGATCCGCTTCAAGAAGGCGCGCCATGCCCTGTCCATTAAAATGCTGAACAGCGGCGATCTCCGTCCGCAATTCGTCGTTGGGGAAGCCCACTTTCAAAACCGCGGGCGTTCCATCTGCACGCCGGACGGGGGCAACATAATTGTAAGAAAGATTTTCAAACGGCGTCAGAAGCGTCAAATCCCAGCGCTGAGCGTAACCTGCAAGTTGAGCGGGGAGCGCATCCAACCACTGACGACCGGCGTTGCCGTAATAGGCAAGAATGACATCAACAAAATTCATAGAATACTCATGTATACACTTCAGGGTTTACGCAATGCG
>JANTFU010000257.1 GCA_024763295.1 Anaerolineales bacterium | reverse complement strand
CCATGGCGCATGCGGTGAATCCCTTTGGGATGGGCGACTCGGCGGCTAAAATTGTGGATGCTTTGTTAAGTGTCGGTAAAATGTAAGGAAAGCACGAACACGACGTGTTTTTCTTCGTGTACAATATTATAACGCCGCTGTAAAAACAGAGTTTTTTCAGAGATTAAACTGAAAAACACGCACTTTTCTCTCTGAAACGAGCGATTTAATGGATAGCGTGTTGGAAAGCTTGCTTTTTAGGGTGTTATCTCCCACTTGGCGATGATTGCATCCTTTTTGCAGGGTATGTATGTATCAGTGTATAATAAAAACATGATGAAATCTGTAAGAATATTCCTTGGCTTGATTGTTCTTTGTGGCTTATTTATGGCTACACCTGTCTCCGCAGAAGGCGGAACAGATTTCCGCTTTTTCAATGAAACCGGTCATAATCTACAGGGTGAGTTCTTAAAGTATTACGATAATTTGGCAAATCCAACCGCTGTTTTGGGATACCCGATCACAGAGCAATTTGAGAAGAACGGGGTCTTGCTGCAATATTTCCAGCGTGGACGTTTAGAATTGGTGGGGGGAACGGTACGTCCAACGAATTTAGGTCAATTGACGTATAAACCCGGCGTAAAGCTAAATTTCAAAAACTCGATGGCATGTGAAACCTACGGCGGCTACGCTGTTTGTTTTGCGTTTTTAGAGTTCTTTAAAGCCAACGGTGGCGTTGCATATTTTGGCAATCCGATCTCCGGTTTTGAATTTCAGGATAATGCCATTGTGCAGTATTTTGAAAATGCCCGTTTGGAATGGCATGCATCCAATGCAGAAGGCAATCGGGTTGTGGTTACGCATCTTGGCTCAACGTATTTCACACTTGCTAACGAAGATAGCGCGCTTTTAGATCCGGTTGATCCGATTAACAATACCACCAAACCGGAAGTGCTCTCGTTGAATGTGCTCGCCTTTCCGTGGAAGGCAGTGACTTATTCGACGGATACACAGCTAATTTTTGTGGTCGTTCAAGATCAGACTTCTCAACCCGTAGAAAAAGCCCAAGTTAGCGCTGTTGTGACCTGGACTGATGGTAGCGTTCAGACGCTCCCTATGCTGTTGACCGGGGATTCCGGCATTGCTACGCTACCTCTGCCGGTTACGGATCAAACGTATGGCGGCTTGGTTACCGTTGACGTGGACGTGGTGCATGGAACGTTAGCTGGTCACACCGAAACTTCGTTTAGGATTTGGTACTAGTAATTACCCGCTTGATAGACAGCGCCTGTTATTGTCAAAATGACAGGCGCTTTTTTTTGTCCGCTTGTTCCTTTGGTCTCTGCGCTGAACATGCTTTTGTGACGAGGCGGCAGGCGGGGATGAAGCCGTGACGTAGTCGTTACATTCTTTTCGCTTTTTATTAGAGGTGTTCACATGAGTTCACTGAAAAAACTGAGTTTTTCAGAAATCAATCTAAAAAACGCTCCATTTTTCTCTCTAAAGCGAGCGATTTAAGGGATAGCGTGTTTAAAAAACTCGGTTTTTAGGATCTTCTCTCCCAATTAGAGATGATTGAATATATTTTGCAGTGGAGTCTTACATGAATAATAGAATATTCGTAGCGTTTTTCTTGTCCTTGTTTGGCTTGTTGGGTCTGATAAATGGCATCGTGATGCTCGTGAAAAAACAATACTTTGCTGTTGGATTGCAAAATAAAGAGTTTTTTGTGCCAGCGTTGATTCGGAATATCTCTGGAAAAAAAGCTAAATTTGATGGTGTTGGCTTCGTGATTGCCGGATTGTTTTTTCTGGGATTTGGCGTTGCGCTATACTTTTGGGGCAGCTAAAGAAATGCCTTTTGTGCAAAAATCGAAGCGGGGTAGGCAAGTACCATTTTGTCTTTTTAATCGTAACTGCCTACGTCATTGCGAACCCCGATGCTTTTCGGGGTGAAGCAATCCCCCAGTTGTGCGGGAGACCGCTTCGCAAAAAGACGCTCGCGGTGACATGAATTGTGTGGGTAGGTAGTTACTTTTAATCATCTTTTCGTTAAAATAACACGGTCACTTTCAGTTAATCAATAGGAGAAAACATGAGTGGAATTACAAAAACAATCCCGCAAAAGGAAGGCTTTGCAGCAGTAGAGATGTTGTACGATGGAACGGTCGGTGAATATGAATTTCACATGGCAGGAAAACCCTCGCGTTTAAAAGTTGGGGATTATGTCTACACCATTTGGAAGGATATGCTGGTGGGACGCTGTGAAATCGTGCGCATTGAACATGGTGCCGTCAATCCGGACTCAGGGAAGCCGCGCAGCCTAATCTTTGTGCGAACGCCCGGCGAAAAGCTCGATCCCCCTTATCCGCGCAAGGGACATCGCGGTACGCGTTACTATGACGGTGCCGATTGGCAAGATTAAGCACGAAAAGAAAAAAGCCGCTCAGATGAGCGGCTTTTTTGTACCTCCACGGGGATTCGAACCCCGGTCTTGACCTTGAAAGGGTCACGTCCTGGTCCCCTAGACGATGGAGGCATTTATCGAGCGAGCGGTATTCTACCATCCTGCCCCACATCGGTCAAGGAGTATTTCAAGTGATTCCGGAATTTATTCGCCCGATTTTGTTTGCTCAAAAACCAGATCAACAGGCATACCGGGTTTAAGTTTTCCATCAGGATTATCGACCGCCAATTTGACGGCGTAGACCGTTGTTTGGCGTTCTTCCTTGGTTTGGACGTTGCGCGGCGTGTATTCGGCTTGGTCGGCGATGTGGACAACGGTGGCGGTGAAGGTCTTGTCGGGGAAGGAATCCACGCTCAGGGTGGCGGTGTCGCCGAGATTGACCTCGCCATAGCGGTCTTCGGGGATGTAGACGGTCACGGTTAGCTCGTCGAGCGGGGCGATGGTCATCGCTGCCATGCCGGGCTGGACGACTTCGCCGACGTCGACGCTGCGGGTTAGGACAGTCCCGTCGATGGGGGAGAAGGTGTCGAGTTTCGCCATCTGCGCTTCGAGGGATTCCATCTGCGCTTCGACTTGGGTAACGGCTGTTTGAGCGGCTTTCAGCGCAACTTCCGCCTGCTCGACCATTTGGGCTGCCATTTGCACTTCGGGGGCATCTTCGCCGACTTGGATAGCCCGCCATAAGTCCATGGCGCGGTCGTAACGCTCCTGAGCAACGGTTGCCTCGGCGCGGGCTTCAAGGATGTCTTTGGCGTCGTCGGTGTTGAGCAGGTCATCGTAATCGTCTTGGGCATCGTCCAGATCGATTTTGGCATCGTCGAGAGCTGTTTGGGCGGCGTCACGCAATTCGCCTGTGGTGGCATCGTCGTGGATGCTGTCGGCGATTTCAAAGGCGGTGCGCGCTTCTGCGAGGGCGGTTTCCGCATCGATAAATTCTTGTGCGCCAACATTATCTTCGGTTTTTGCGAGTTTTTCGAGCGCACTATCGAGGGCGGTTTTCGCATTCTCAATTTCGGCTTGCAGGGCAGCCCGTTTTTCGGCTTTGGTGTAATACCAGAGCGGCAAATCAAACTCGCTGGGCTTGGATTCGTCCCACGCGGCGGTGCGGGTTAGGCTTTCGGCTGTCAGGGCAGCCGTCAGGGTTTGCTCGTATTGCAGTTGGGCGGTTTTGAGCGCGGCATCCGCCAAATCGACTTGGGCGTTGGCGGCATCCAGCGCGGCTTCGAGGCTCTTCATCTCGGCGGTGTAGAGGCTGTCGTCGAGGCTGAAGAGCAGGTCGCCAGCGGAGACGGGGTCGCCCTCATCTGCGTCCACAAGGGTTATGGCGCCACCCAGCTCGGGGGCAATCAAAAGTTCGTCAGCTTCGATCACGCCGGAGGCGGCGAGCGATCCGCTTTCATCCGCTGGGGCGCAGCCGACGAGGAAAAGGGTCACGATCAGGGTAA